>JBJTHT010000136.1:0-3357 GCA_046094605.1 Actinomycetota bacterium
CAGGAGGGCGTGCTCCGCGGCGGCCACATCCCCGGCGCCTCGTCGGTGCCGTGGAAGCGCGCGGCCAACGAGGACGGGTCGTTCAAGTCCGCCGAGGAACTGCGCGCCATCTACGAGGGCGAGAAGGGCCTCAAGCCCGGCGACGACGTCGTCGCCTACTGCCGGATCGGCGAGCGCTCCTCCCACACCTGGTTCGTCCTGACGCACCTGCTCGGGTTCCAGAAGGTGCGCAACTACGACGGATCGTGGACCGAGTGGGGCAACGCGGTCGGCCTTCCGATCGAGCGGTGACCGCGACGGGGCTGCCTCCGCGGCTGGCGACGATCGTCGCCGCGTTCGCGGAGGCAGCCCCGTCGGAACGCGCCGACCTGCTCCTGCGCTACGCCCGCACCTTCCCCTCCCTCCCCGCCTCCTGGGCCGGACGGTCCGTGGAACCGGTGCCCGAGTGCACCGTCCCGCTCTCCGTCGCCGTCGAACTCGACGCCGACGGGAAGGTGCGCCTGTTCCTGGACGCACCCGAGGACGCCCCGACCACGCGCGCGTTCGGCTCGATCCTGTTCCACGGTCTCGACGGGGAGGCCCCCGAGGCCGTCCTCGCCGTGCCGGGCGAGTTCGTCTTCGCGCTGGGGCTTCGAGGGGTAGTGTCGCCCCAGCGTCAGCAGACCATCTCCGGACTGCTCCACCGGATCCAGCGGCAGGTCTCGCGGGCGGTGAGCGGGAACGGACAGGGGGGCGCGATGGACCTCGAGGTCTTCGTCACACCGGGGCTCGGCGACAACACCTTCCTCGTGATCTCGGGCGACGAGGCCGTGCTCGTGGACCCGCAGCGCGACGCGTGGCGGTTCCTCGCCGTCGCCGAGAAGCGCGGCGTCCACGTCGGCGCGGTCCTCGAGACCCACGTCCACAACGACTACGTCTCCGGCGCGCACGAGGTGCGCGCCGCGACCGGCGCCGACATCGTGGCGCCCGCCAAGGGCGGGTACGCGTTCCCGCACACACCCGCGGAGGAGGGCGTCGAGGTCCGCGTCGGCGACCTCGTCCTGCGCGCGTGGGACACGCCGGGCCACACCTACGAACACGTCTCGTGGGCAGCGGTCGACGGGAGCGGCGGCGACCCCGTCGCGGTGTTCTCGGGCGGTTCCCTGCTCGTCGGGAGCGCCGGGCGCACCGACCTGCTCGGCCCCGACCACGTGGACCCGCTCACGCGCCTCCAGTGGGAGACGGTGCAGCGATACCGCGCGCTCCCCGCATCCGTCCGCCTCCTGCCGACCCACGGCGCGGGCTCGTTCTGCGTCTCGACGATCCCCTCCGCCGAACGGACGTCGACGATCGGCGAGGAACGCACGCACAACGTCGCGCTCACGGCGTCCGACGAGCCGTCCTTCGCCCGCGCGCAGCTCGCGGGTCTCATGGAGTACCCGCGCTACTACGCGTTCATGGCCCCGCTGAACCGGAAGGGGCCGCAGGTCTTCCGCTCGACACCGAGCCTCGCGAAGCTCGACCTCGCGGGGTTCGACGCGGCGGTCGCGCGGGGCGCGGTCGTCGTCGACGCGCGCGACCGCGTGGCCTTCGCCGAGGCGCACGTGCCGGGCTCCCTCAACGTGGAAGTGAACGAGGGCTTCGGCACCTACGTCGGGTGGATGACGCCGTTCGACGGCGAGGTGGTCCTGATCCTCGGCGACACCGACGAGCCCGAGGAGGCCGTCGCGCAGCTGATCCGCGTGGGCTACGACCGCATCGCGGGCGCGCTCGACGGCGGGATGGCGACCTGGAGCGGGGCCGGCCGCTCGCCGCGGGCCAACCCGGCCGGGACGACGACGCAGCTCACGGCGCGTCGCGCGCCCGGCGAGCCCACCGCGATCCTCGACGTGCGCCAGCCCGGCGAGTGGTCGAGCGAGGGGATCATCCCCGGTTCCACGCGCATCTTCGTGGGCGACCTCCCGCCGCACGTGGCGTCGCTCCCGCGCGAGCGCGAGTTCTGGATCTTCTGCACGAACGGCCACCGGGCGTCGATCGCGGCGAGCCTCCTCGACGCCGCCGGCGTGCCCGTGCGGCTCATCGCGAAGAGCGGCGTGCTCGGGCTGATGGACCACCTCGAGCCGTTCTCGGCGCCCGACGCGCCGGTCGCCTAGCGCGCGGGCTCGTCGGGCGCGGTCGCCCGGCGGCGCAGGTTGCTCGCGTCCTCGGCGATCACCGTCGTCTCGGGCGCCGCGGCGAGCGTGCGCGTCACGACCTTCTCGGCCTGCGGCGGCACCTCGACGACGTCCACCGCGAGGCCGCCCTGGCGGGCGCCGTTCACGAGATCGCGGAGCACGAGCGCACCCGTGAGGTCGATGCGGCCGAGACCGCCGAGGTGCAGGACGAGTCGGCGCACGCCGGGGTTCTCCGCGACGAGCCCGTTGATGTCGTCCTGGAGCGCGGGGGCCGAGGCGAAGAAGAGCACCCCGTGCGGTTCCACGTGCAGCACCTCACCCTCGATGCGGTGCTGGAGCGGGACCCGGACCTCCCGCCACAGGTGCGCCGCGACGCCGATCGCGATCCCGATCAGGACACCCTGATCGACGCGGGGCGCGAGGACGAGCGTCGCGACGAGCGTCGCGACGGCGACGCCGAACTGGACGCGCGCGAGGTGGCGGTACTCGCGGAACGGCGCGGGGTTGAGCAGCGAGATGACCGCGGAGACGACGATCGCCGACATCACGGCCGTGGGGAGCGGCGCGATGAACCCCGCGAAGGGGAGGAACGCGAGCACGACGAGCGCGGTCACGATGCCGCTCCAGCGCGTCTCCGCACCGGCCAGGCGGTTGAGCGCGCTCCGGCTGAACGAACTGCCGACGGGGTAGGCGCGGAAGAGCCCCGCCACGACGTTCGCGAAGCCCTGGCTCACGAACTCGCGGTTCGGGTCCCACGCGGTGCGGTCGGCGCTCGCGTAGTGGCGCGCGATCGCCGCCGGTTCCGCGAACCCGACGACCGCGATCGTGAGCGCGGGGAGGAGGAGCCGCCCCGCCATGGTCCACGGCAGATCGAACGTCGGCGTCGGGATGCCCGCGGCGACGTCCCCCACGGTTGGAACGTCCACCCAGCCGGCGCGCACCGCGAGGACGCCGCCGACGACGGCGATGAGCACCCCGGGGAACAGCGGATGGGCGCGACGGCCGAGCAGGACGAGCGCCACGGTCCCCGCGCCGAGGCCCATCGTCGCGGCGTCCCACGACCCCGGGGAGAGGAGCGCCTCGACGGCCGATGCGACGGGGTGCGTCGCGTCGCCCGCGACGCCGAGGACCGACGGGAACTGCGTGCAGACGATCACGATGCCGGCGGCCGCCGTGAAGCCGGCGACGACCGGCTGCGACATCA
>JBJTHT010000137.1:0-5058 GCA_046094605.1 Actinomycetota bacterium
GCCTCCGGAGGGACCACGCGCGGCCCGAGCCCCGCGGGGACGGGCCGGTCGCTGCAGGCCCCGCCGCCGTGGTCGCGGCGGCGCCCGACCCACCCGCAGAGCGTGACCTCGCCGCCGTCGTCACCCGCGCGCAGGTCGCCGCACCGATGGGAGCGCATCGCCGCGCCCAACGGTCCGCTCGGAACCGTCGTCCAGTCGGTGGAGGGTAACGGTCCCGTGAAGGCCCAGTTCAAGATGGCCGATCGCGCGGGCGCGGCCGTGGCCGCGATCCTGGGCGAACGGGAGCTGGCCGACGGGACCGTTACCCTCCACCGACTGGACGACGGTTCCGAGCGGACCGTCGGACGCGGCGAGGCGGTCGCCGCGATCGCGGGGGAGGACCGATGAGCGGACGGACGGCGATGCGCACCCACCGGTGCGGCGACCTGCGCGCGGGTGACGTCGGCGGCGAGGTCACGCTCTGCGGGTGGGTCTGGCGCCGCCGCGACCACGGCGGCGTGACCTTCATCGACCTGCGCGACCGCGCGGGGCTCGTGCAGCTCGTGTTCCATCCGGAGGACGCGCCCGACGCGCACGCGACCGCCCAGCACCTGCGGTCCGAGTCGGTCGTGCGTGTCGTCGGGACCGTGCGCGCGCGGCCGTCGGGGACCGTGAACCCCGACCTGGGCACCGGTGAGGTGGAGGTCGCGGTGTCCGGGGTGACGGTGCTCACGGAGGCGGACACGCCGCCCTTCCCGATCGAGGACCGCATCGACGCCGACGAGATCCTGCGCCTGCGTTACCGCTACCTCGACCTGCGCCGTCCCGAGATGACGCGCGTGCTCGCGATGCGCGCCCGCATCAACGCGATCATCCGCGAGGCGATGGAGGCCGACGGGTTCCTCGAGGTCGAGACGCCGCTGCTCACGCGCAGCACCCCGGAGGGCGCGCGCGACTTCCTCGTGCCCTCGCGCCTGTGGCCGGGGACGTTCTACGCGCTGCCGCAGTCCCCGCAGCAGCTCAAGCAGCTGCTCATGGTCGCCGGGCAGGACCGCTACTACCAGATCGTGCGCTGCCTCCGGGACGAAGCGCTGCGGGCCGATCGCGGGCTCGAGTTCACGCAGCTCGACATCGAGATGTCGTTCATCGACGAGGAGGACATCTTCGCCCTGATCGAACCGCTGATGGCGCGCATCGTCCGCGAGACGACCGGCGCGACCGTGGCGACGCCGTTCCCGCGGATGACCTACGACGAGATGCTCGCCCGCTACGGATCGGACAAGCCGGACCTGCGCTACGGGATGGAGTTGGCCGACGTCACCGCCGCGTTCCGCGGCTCGGGCTTCAAGGCGTTCGCGGCGGCGGTCGAAAGTGGCGGCGTGGTCAAGGCGCTCGCCGCCCCGGGCGGCGCCGCGCTCTCGCGCAAGGAACTCGACGACCTCGTCCAGGACGCGAAGGGCCGGGGGGCCTCGGGCCTCGTGTGGATCGCCGTCGAGGCCGACGCCGTCCGCTCGCCGGTCGAGAAGCACCTGAGCGCCGAGGAGCTCGCGACGCTCCGCGCGGCGACCGGCGCCGGGGTGGGGGATCTGATCCTCGCCGTCGCGGACCCGGTCGATCGGGCGAACGTCGCGCTCGACGGCCTGCGTCGCCGTCTCGCCCAGCGCCTCGAGCTCGTGCCCGTCGACACCTGGGCGTTCTGCTGGCAGGTGCGCCCGCCGCTCTTCGAGTGGAGCGAGGAGGAGGCCAAGTGGGTCTCCGTGCACCACCCCTTCACCTCGCCGGTCGAGGACGATGACCTCGACCCGGCGACGGCGAAGGCGCGCGCCTACGATCTCGTCCTGAACGGGTTCGAACTCGGCGGCGGGAGCATCCGCATCCACCGTCCCGACGTGCAGCGCCGGGTCTTCGAGGTGCTCGGCCTCACGGCCGAGGAGATCGACGAGAAGTTCGGCCACCTGCTCACGGCGTTCCGCGTCGGCGTGCCACCGCACGGCGGCGTGGCGTTCGGCATCGACCGGCTCGTGATGCTCATGGCCGGCAAGGACGCGATCCGCGACGTGACGGCGTTCCCGAAGGCGCAGTCGGGCGCCGACCCGCTGACGGGCGCCCCGGCCGCCGTCGACGACCAGCAGCTCCGCGATCTCGGCATCCGCCTGGTCGCCCCGCCCACGAAGGAGACCCCGTGACCGCCGCCCTCACCGACGCCGTCCACGCGATCCTGCGCGCCCCGAACTTCGCCCACCTCGCGACGATCCACGCCGACGGCACGCCGCACGTGAGCGTCACGTGGCTCGACACGGACGGTGACCTCGTCCGCGTGAACAGCGCCGTGGGCCGCGTGAAGGACCGCAACATCCGCCGCGACCCGCGCGTCGCGATCTCCATCGCCCTCGAGGGGAACCCCTACGAGACCGTGACGGTGGACGGGCGCGTCGAGTCCATGGTCACCGGCCCGGAGGCCGATGCGCACATCGACGCGCTCTCGAAGGCCTACACCGGGAAGGGCTGGAACCCGGTCGCCGGCCAGGAGCGCGTGATCTACCTGATCCGCCCGGAGCGGGTGCTCCACCACACGTCGTGAGCGAGCAGCCCCTCGCGGCGCGGATGCGTCCGCGCTCGTTCGGGGAGTACGTCGGTCAGCGCCACCTCCTCGGCTCCGGTCGCGCGCTCACGCGCATGCTCGACGGTGGCAATCTGCCCTCGATCGTGCTGTGGGGTCCCGCCGGGACGGGGAAGACGACGCTCGCGCACCTCCTCGCGCGCGCGGTCGGCGCCGATCTCGAGCAGCTCTCCGCGGTGAACTCCGGGGTCGCCGACGCGCGCGCCGTGATGAACCGCGGCGGCGGGCTCCTGCGCACGGTCCTGTTCGTGGACGAGGTGCACCGGTGGAGCAAGGCGCAGCAGGACGTCCTCCTCCCCGCGGTGGAGGAGGGGACGGTGACGCTGATCGGCGCGACGACCGAGAACCCCTACGTGTCGCTCAACACGCCGCTGCTGTCGCGCTGCATCCTCCTGCGCCTCGAACCGCTCGGCGACGAGGACGTGCGCGGGCTCCTCGACCGCGCGCTCGCCGACCGCGACCGCGGCCTCGGCCGCATGGCGCTCTCGGCCGACGACGATGCGCTCGCCTTCCTGACGGCCACGGCCGGCGGCGACGCCCGCGTCGCGCTCACCGGCCTCGAGGCCGCGGCGCTCGCCGCCGGCGACGGCGGGACGATCACCCGGGAGATCGCGGCCGACGCCGTCCAGCGGACGGCCGTCACGTACGACCGCGACGGCGACACCCACTACGACACGATCTCGGCGTTCATCAAGAGCATCCGCGGCTCCGACCCGGACGCGGCGCTCTTCTGGCTGGCGCGCATGCTCGCCGGCGGCGAGGATCCGCGCTTCATCGCGCGCCGGCTCGTCGTCCACGCCTCCGAGGACATCGGGCTCGCCGATCCGCGGGCGCTGCTCGTCGCCGTCGCCGCCGCGCAGGCGGTCGAGTTCGTCGGGCTCCCCGAGGCGCGCATCAACCTCGCCGAGGCGACGATCTACCTGGCGCGGGCGCCGAAGTCCAACGCCGTCATCGTCGCGATCGGCCGCGCGGAGGCCGACGCCGCGTCCGCCGACCCCGTGCCGACGCACCTGCGCGACGCACATGCGCCCGGCGCCCGCGCCCTCGGGCACGGCAAGGGGTACCGCTACCCCCACGACCACCCCGGGCACGTCGTCGAGCAGGCGTACCGGCCCGTCCGGTTCCAGGGGACCCGCTACTACGAACCCTCCGACCAGGGCGAGGAACGGGGCGGACCGCCGGTATGATTGCTCCGCATCACTTCCCCGAACCAGGAGTGCGCTGATGCTCGCGGAACTCAGCGGCGGCGACGTCGCCCTCATCCTGCTCGCGGCCTTCTGGGGCCTGCTCGTGCTGTTCCTCTGCGTCGTGCTCCTCAACACCTTCCGCGTCCTCGAGTCGGTGAAGGTCCTCATCGACGGGATCCGCGAGCAGGCGGTGCCGCTGCTCGGCGAGGTGAAGGGATCCGTGGAGCGCGCGAACCGGGAACTCGACCGCGTCGACGGCGTGCTCGAGTCCGCCGGTCGCGTCGCCGGCCTCGTCGAGGACGCCGTGACGGGACCGCTCGCGAAGGTCGTCGCGTTCGCCGCCGGACTGCAGAAGGCAGCCCGGCGCGACCGCGACGCGTGACCGGCCGGACGCGACCCCACCGGTAGACTGCCCCCCGTGGAGGGCTGGCAGATCCGTGAGACGTTCCTGCGCTTCTTCGAGGAGCGCGGGCACCGCCGCATCCCGTCCTCCTCGCTGATCCCGCCGCCCGAGTCGGGCCTGCTCCTCACGAACGCCGGGATGAACCAGTTCATCCCCTTCTTCCTCGGCCACGCGCCCGCGCCCTACGACCGGGCGACCTCGGTGCAGAAGTGCTTCCGCACCAACGACATCGAGAACGTCGGCCGCACGGACCGCCACCTCACGCTCTTCGAGATGCTCGGGAACTTCTCCTTCGGCGACTACTTCAAGCGCGAGTCCTGCGGGTGGGGTCTGGAACTCGTGACCGAGGGCTTCGGTATCGACCCGGACCGCCGGTGGGTCACGGTCTTCGAGACCGACGACGAGACGATCGACATCTGGCAGGACCTCGGGATCCCGCGCGAGCGCATCGTCCGTCGCGGGAAGGACGACAACTACTGGTGGACGCACGCCGCCGGCCCCGCCGGACCCTGTTCGGAGATCTTCGTGGACCGTGGCCCGAGGTACGGGCAGGAGGGCGGCCCCGCCGTCGACGAGGACCGCTACCTCGAGATCTGGAACCACGTCTTCATGCAGGACGAGGTCGACGAGCACCAGGCGATCCGCGCGACCCTGCCCGCCAAGAACATCGACACGGGCGCGAGCCTCGAGCGCGTCGCGCTCGTGCTCCAGGACGTGCCGACGATCTTCGAGACCGACCTGTTCCGACCGCTCTTCGCCGTCGCG
The DNA here is from genome assembly GCA_046094605.1 of Actinomycetota bacterium. Classification (GTDB taxonomy): domain Bacteria; phylum Actinomycetota; class UBA4738; order UBA4738; family HRBIN12; genus JBJTIF01. Next base: position 4,955 of record JBJTHT010000137.1, read on the forward strand.
GAGGGCATCGCCGGCGTGCGACAGGGCGACGACCCGCGCTCCGACGTCTCGCTGCGCGTGATCGCCGAGCACGGTCGCGCGACCACGTTCCTGATCGCCGACGG
>JBJTHT010000138.1:0-9110 GCA_046094605.1 Actinomycetota bacterium
CACGGGTGCCGCCTCCCGCCGGAAGACGTCCGCGTCCTCCGGCGAGCCGACGACGAATCCGAAGTGCATCGGGACCGCGACGTCCGGCGCGATCGCCTTCGCGAGGCCCGCGGCCTCGCGCGCGTCCATCGTGTACGTCCCGCCGATCGGCAGGAACGCCGCGTCGGCGCGGACCGCATCGAGGTCCGGGACGCGGTCGGTGTCGCCGGCGTGGTACCAGGTGAACCCGCCCGACGAGAGCACGTAGCCGACCCAGCCGTTGGCGCGCGGGTGGTGGTCGAGCCGGTCGGGCGCGACGTTGTAGGCGGGGACCACCTCGACGGCGACACCGTCGATCTCGAAGGCATCCCCCGGTGCGACGGGTCGCACGGGCCCCGGCAGTTCGGCGGCGACGTCCCGCGGCGCGACGACGACCGTGTCGGATCGGCGCAGCGCGGCGATCTCGTCGGGACGGAAGTGGTCGAAGTGCGCGTGCGTCACGAAGACGAGGTCGGCGACGTCGCCCCCGGTCACGCGCCAGGGATCGACGTAGACGACCTGGTCGCCGTTGCGCCACCGGAACGACGACTGCGTGAACCACGTGAACGCGTCGAGCACGAACCCTCCATGGAACGCGGAACCGTGCCTGTAGTCTGGCACGGCACCGTGTCCTCCGCCGAACCCACCATCGCGCCGGGCGGTCTCGCCGCCGCCCGTTCCCTCCTCCGGCGCAACCGCGACTTCCGTCGGCTCTACCTCGCGTCGGTGATCTCGCTCGGCGGGGACTGGTTCCTGCTCGTCGCGCTGTTCGGCCTCGCGCTCGAGCTCTCCTCCTCGCCGTTCGCGGTCGCCTTCATCGTCGCGGCGCAAGACATCACGTACTTCCTCGCCTCGCCCGTGACCGGCGCGCTCGCCGACCGCATGGACCGCCGCATCCTCATGGTGGTCGCCGACGTCGCGCGCGCGGGACTCGTCCTCGGGTTCCTGTTCGTACGCTCGGCCGACACCCTCTGGATCGCGTACCTCCTGCTCGCGACGGTCGCGACCTTCTCCGCCGCGTTCGAACCCGCCTCCGCCGCGGCGCTGCCGAACCTCGTCGAGAAGGAGGACCTCGGCATCGCGAACGCGCTGTCGGGTTCGCTCTGGGGGACGATGCTCGCGGTCGGCGCGGCCGTCGGCGGCATCGTCACCGCCGCGGTCGGGCGCGACGTCGCGATCGTGATCGACGCGCTCTCCTTCGCGGTCTCCGCGTGGCTCATCTGGAGCATCCGCCGACCGCTCACGCTCGAACGCGGCGAGCACGCGGGCATCCGCGAGGCGACGGTCGAGACCGCGCGGTACGCGCGGCGCGACCACCGTGTCCTCGCGCTCATCGCCGTCAAGTTCGGTTGGGGTCTCGGTGGCGGCGTCCTCGTCCTGATCCCGCTCATCGCCGGGGACTTCGGCAACGGCGCGCTCGCGATCGGGTTCCTCATGGCGGCCCGCGGGGTCGGCGCGCTGATCGGGCCCTTCGTGGGCCGCGCCGCGCTCGGCCCGGGCGAGCATCGGCTCTTCATCGCGATCGCCGTCGCGCTCGGCGTGTTCGGCGTCGGCTACGCGTTGCTCGGCGCCGCGCCGGGGCTCCTCCTCGCGATGCCCGCCGTGGCGCTCGCGCACGTCGGCGGCGGCGCGCAGTGGACGCTCTCGTCCTACGGCCTCCAGAAGATCGTCCCCGACCGCATCCGCGGTCGCGTGTTCGCCTTCGACGGGATGCTCGTCACGCTCACCTTCGGCATCTCGAGCGTGCTCACGGGATGGCTCGCGTCGATGCTCGGCCCGTCGCGCACCGCCTACGCGATGGGCGGCATCGCGGTCGTCTGGGCGATCGTGTGGACCTGGGTCACCACCGACGTGCGCCGTCGGGGCTTCGACCGGGTCGAGGCCTAGGCCGAGAAGTCGACCTTCGGCGCGCCGGCGTCCCGCACGGCCGCCTCGACCTCGAAGTAGGACTCCTCGCGGAACCCGAGCGCGGACGCGAACAGCACCGCCGGGAACCGCTGGACGGCCTCGTTCAGATCGCGTACCGCGGCGTTGTAGCGGGCGCGCGAGGAGGCGATTCGATCCTCGGTCCCGGACAGTTCCGCCTGCAGCGCGAGGAAGTTCTGGTTGGCCTTGAGGTCGGGGTACGCCTCGGCGACCGCGAACAGCTGGCGCAGCGCGGCCGTGAGCACGGCGTCGGCGGCGGCGGCCGCCGCCGGCGAGGCGGCGTCGGCCGCCGCCGCGCGCGCCTGCGTGACCCGCTCGAAGACCTCGCGCTCGTGCGTCGCGTAGCCCTTCACCGTCTCGACGACGTTGGGGATGAGGTCGAGGCGGCGACGCAGTTCCGTGTCGATGTTGGCCCACGCGTCACGCACGCGCTGGCGCCGCGCCACGAGGCCGTTGTAGAGCGCGATGGACCCGACGATGAGCAGCGCGACGATCCCGAGGACGATCCAGGTCCACTGCATGCGGTGCTCCTCTCCGGTCGGTCTCTCCAGCCTACGACCGCGCCGGGGAACCGGTCCCCCGCGCGCGCCACTCCTCCCGCGTGATGCCGTACAGCGCGTAGTCGCGCCGCCCGTCGGGCGAGGGCATGAACCCCCGCATCGCCCCCTCGTACGTGAACCCGAGCGATTCGAACGTGCCGCGCATCGGCGCGTTCTCGAGGTCCGTCGAGCCCTGCACGCGCTCGGCCTCCTCACGGTCGAAGAGGTGGTCGAGGAGCGCCGCCACCGCGCCGCGCCCGAAACCACGCCCGCGGTCCTCGTCGCGGAAGAGTTCGATCCCGATCTCGAAGACCCCGGGCGGGATGAGGTTCCCGTTGAAGCGGGCCTGGACCTCGCCGACGAGACGACCCTCCGCCTCGACCGCGAAGAGGATCTCCGTGAAGTAGCGCCCGCCGGAGGCGCGCAGCCGTTCGCGGCGCTGTTCGCGGGCGGCCTCGTCGAGGTACGGGATGTAGGACAGCGCGACGTCGTACTCCTCGGGCAGGTAGGCGCGCAGCACCACGGGCGTGCTCATCGCCGGTTCCACGGGAACGAGAGGATCGTGCGCAGCGGCACGATGTCGGCGGTCTCGGAACCGTCGAGCAGCGAGGAGAGCCGGCGCTCGAGGTCCTCGGCGCGGCGCTGGATCTCGTCCAACTGCTCGCGCATCGCCATGATCATCTGCACGCCCGCGAGGTTGATGCCCTCGCCCTGCGTGAGGTCCTGGATCAGGCGCAGGCGCTCGATGTCGCGTTCGGAGTACCGGCGGGTGTTGCCCGACGTGCGCTGGGGCGAGAGCAGCCCGAGGCGTTCGTACGCGCGGAGCGTCTGCGGGTGCACGCCCGCGAGTTCCGCGGCGACGCTGATGATGTAGACGGCGCGGTCGCGCGGATCGCCGGCGCGCCGCGCGACGACCTCGGGAGCCACCTCGCGGGCGCCCTCGCGTCGCTCGCGCGGCGTGCGCGGTTCCCGGTCGCCCGTCATGCGTCCACCCCCAGGCTCGCGCGCGGCGAGGCCCCGTCCACGTCGCGCAGGCGCTGCACGAGGTCCTTGGCCTCCTTGGAGAGCTTCGCGGGGACGACCACCTGCACGGTGACGAGGAGCTCGCCGCGACCGCCGCGCCGCGGCGCGCCGCGGCCCTTGAGCCGGAACGTCTTGCCCGACGGCGTACCGCCGGGGACCTTCATCTTCACCGAACCGTCCGTCGTGGGCACCGTCACCTCCGCGCCGAGCGCGGCCTCCGCGAACGTGATCGGCAGGTCGAGCGTGAGGTTCGCGCCGCTGCGCCCGAAGAACGCGTGGGGCTGCACCGCGATGCGCACGAAGAGATCGCCCGCGGGGCCGCCGCCGCGACCCGGTTCCCCGCGACCGGCGAGGCGGATGCGCGCGCCGTCCCGCACGCCCGCGGGGACCTTGACCTGGAGCGTGCGCGCGCGGTGCTCGACGCCGGTGCCGCGGCAGGTCCCGCAGGGCTTCTCCACGATCCGACCGCGCCCGCCGCAGCGTCCGCACGCCTGCGACATCTGGAAGGGTCCCTGGTTCACGGCGACCGCGCCGGCGCCGCCGCACGCGGAACACACGATCGGCGCGGTCCCGGGCTTGGCGCCGGAACCGCCGCACGTCGAACACGACGACGGACCCTCGAAGCGCACGGGGACCGTCGCGCCCTCGAGGCTCTGCTCGAAGGTCACGCGGATCTCCGTCTCGAGGTCGGAGCCGCGGCCGGCCTGCCGGCCGCGGCTCCGACCTCCGCCACCGAAGAGGCCGCCGAAGAGATCGCCGAGGTCGCCCACGTCGAAGGGCGCGCCGCCCGCGCCGCCGGGGAACCCGCCGAACCCGCCGGGGAACCCGCCCGCGCCCGGACGACCGCCGAACCCGGCGGCCGCGTCACGGACCTGGTCGTAGCGACCACGCTTCTCCTCGTCACCGAGGACGTCGTAGGCGGCGGAGACCTCCTTGAAGCGGGACTCCGCGTCGGCGTTGCCCGGGTTCGCGTCGGGGTGCAGCTTCTGCGCGAGCTTCCGGTACGCCTTCTTGATCTCGTCCTGCGAGGCGTTCTTCGCGACGCCGAGGACCTTGTAGTAGTCCTTCTCGAACCACTCGCGGCGGACGTCGCCGTTCATCCGCGCCGCTCGACGCGGACGCTCGCGGGCCGGATCACCGTGCCGCGCAGGCGGTAGCCCTGCCGGAGCACCTCGACGACGACCGGGTCGCCGTCGCCGTCGCCCGTCTGCAGCAGCGCCTCGTGCTCGTTGGGGTCGAACGCCAGCCCCTCGGCGTCGATCCGCTCCAGGCCCTCGGCGCGCAACGCCTCGAGGAGCTTCGCGTAGAGGAGTTCCATCCCCTTGCGGAACCCGTCGGACGGCGCCTGTTCCGAGCGCGTCGGCGTGAGCGCCATCTCGAAGTCGTCGAGCACCTCGAGGAGGCGTTCCATGATCGGTCGGGCGGCGAGTTCCACCGAGCGCGTCTGTTCCTTGATGGCGCGTTTGCGGAAGTTGTCGAACTCCGCCTGGAGGCGGCGCAGGTGGTCGAGGTACTCCTCCGCCTGCGCCTTCGCCGCGGTCAGATCCTCGGCGCCGGCGAAGCGACGGCGGTCGGTGACCTTGACGCGCTCGGGCTCACGCCCGGCGTCCGATCCCTCGCGCTCGTCGGTCACGCGACGTCCTTCACCGCGACCTTGCGGGCGCGGGCCTTCTCGGTCTTCGCGATCTCGATCGTGAGCACACCGCGGCTGAAGGTCGCCTCGACCCGGTCCGCATCGGCCGACGCCGGGAGCGCGATCGAGCGCGTGAAGGAACCGAAGCGGCGCTCCACGCGGTGGTAGCCCTGCTCGTCGGTCTCCTGCTCGAAGCGACGCGAGCCGGTGACGGTGAGCGAGGCATCCTCCACGGAGACCTCGACGTCCTTCGGGTCGATCCCCGGCAGGTCCATCTTCGCGACCACCTTGTCGTCGGTCTCGAAGAGGTCGAGCGCGGGCATCCACCCGTTCGCCACGGTGCGGCGCGTCGGTTCGATGGCGCCGAAGGAACGACGGAACAGCCGGTTCAGCTCGTCGTGGATCGAGTCGAGCTCACCGAACGGATCCCAACGGACGATGTCCATCATGCACCTCCCTCGTCCACGATCTCTCCTTCCACGACGTCACCGTCGCCGGTCGTGGACCCTCCGGCCGACGGTCCGCCCGTCGCGGCCTGCGACGCCGCGGTCTGCTGGTACATCTGCTGGCCGATCGAGGAGAACTTCGTCATCACGGCCTCGGTGGCTGCGCGGATCGCGTCGACCTCCTCGCCCTTGAGCGCGGTCTTGAGCTCGTCGTTCAGCCTCACGAGTTCCTCGCGGTCCGCGTCGGGCACCTTGTCGCCCCACTCCCCGAGCGACTTGTCGACCTGGTACGTCAGTTGGTCGCCCTGGTTGCGGGCCTCCGCCGCCTCGCGGCGCTGGTGGTCCTCGGAGGCGAAGGTCTCGGCCTCGGCCACCATCCGCGCGATGTCGTCCTTGGAGAGCGCGGTGCCGCCGGTGATCGTCATGGCCTGTTCCTTGCCCGTCGCGAGGTCCTTCGCGCTCACGTTCACGATGCCGTTGGCGTCGATGTCGAACGCGACCTCGACCTGCGGCACGCCGCGCGGCGCCGGCGGGATGCCGGTCAGCATGAACTTGCCGAGCGAGCGCACGCCGGGCGAGAAGACCGTCTCGGCCTCGCCCTGGAGGACGTGGATCTCGACGGTCGTCTGGTTGTCGTCGGCGGTCGTGAAGATCTCGGACTTGCGGGTCGGGATCGTCGTGTTGCGCTCGATCAGTCGCGTGAAGATGCCGCCCTTGGTCTCGACGCCGAGCGTGAGCGGCGTGACGTCGAGCAGCAGGATGTCCTTCACGTCACCCTTGAGGACGCCGGCCTGCACCGACGCGCCGACCGCCACGACCTCGTCGGGGTTCACGCCCTTGTGGGGTTCCTTGCCGCCGGTGATGCGCTTCACGAGGTCCTGGATCATCGGCATGCGCGTGGAACCGCCGACCATCACGACGTGGTCGATCTTGCCCACGTCCTTGCCCCAGTCCTTGACCGCCTGGTCGAAGGGCACACGGCAGCGTTCGACGAGGTCCTCCGTCAGGCGCTCGAACTCCGCGCGCGTGAGCTTCATGTCGAGGTGGAGCGGGCCGTCGGCCGTCGCGGTGACGAACGGCAGGTTGATCGAGGTCTCCGCGACCTGCGAGAGTTCGATCTTCGCTTTCTCCGCGGCCTCCTTGAGGCGCTGGAGCGCCATGCGGTCGGCGCCGAGGTCGACGCCGTGCGCGTTCTTGAATCCCTTGACCATCCAGTCGATGACGCGCTGGTCCCAGTCGTCGCCGCCGAGCTGCGTGTCGCCGTGGGTGGCCTTGACCTCGAAGACGCCCTCACCGATCTCGAGGAGCGACACGTCGAACGTGCCGCCGCCGAGGTCGAAGACGAGGATCGTCTGGTCGTGCTGCTTGTCGAGGCCGTAGGCGAGCGCCGCGGCCGTGGGCTCGTTGATGATGCGCAGCACCTCGAGGCCCGCGATCTGGCCCGCCTCCTTCGTGGCCTGGCGCTGCGCGTCGTCGAAGTACGCGGGAACGGTGACGACGGCCTGCGTCACCGAGTCGCCGAGGTAGGCCTCGGCGTCACGCTTGAGCTTGCCGAGGATCTGGGCCGAGATCTCCTGCGGGGTCCAGCGCTTGCCGTCGACCCCGAGGAACCACTCGCGGTCCCCCATGTGGCGCTTCACCGACCGGACCGTGCGGTCCGGGTTGGTGATCGCCTGGCGCTTGGCGACCTCCCCCACGAGGATCTCCCCGCCCTTGGAGAAGCCCACGACCGAGGGGGTCGTGCGGGCGCCCTCCGCGTTGGGGATGACCACGGGTTCGCCGGCCTCCAGGACCGCGACCACCGAGTTCGTCGTTCCGAGGTCGATTCCGACCGCTCTCGCCATCGCTCTGTACTCCTCCCACTGGACGCGCCCTGCCAACCGTGGCGGGCGGCTGCGTACTTCCCCATGATGGACGTTGAGTCCGACACTGTCAACTTCGGGGAACCGGGAGGGTCCGGGTGGCTTCGCGGGCCCCGTCCCCCGGGCCGGTGCGAACCGGCCCGGGGGACGGGGCTATGCTCGCCCCCGTGCTGCAGGCCCTGGGATTGATCCTGCTCGTCGCCCTCGCGGGGGGGCTCACGGCCCGTCGGGCACGCCTGCTGACCGCCCTCGTGCGCCTCGGACGGCCCGTCGAGCGCTCGGGCGACATCCCCCGGCGCCTCGCCCGCGAGGGCGCCGAGGTCATCGGCCAGCGCAAGCTCTTCCAGCGCCTCGTCCCCGGCGTGGCGCACGCGCTCATCTTCTGGGGGTTCCTCGTCCTGCTCACGACCATCGTCGAGGTCATGGGCCAGGTCATCGATCCCGCCTTCGAGATCCCCGTCATCGGCGGGACGCCGGCGCTCGGGATCGTGCAGGACGTCTTCGGCGCCGGCGTGCTCGTCGGCATCGCGATCGCCGCATCGATCCGGGTGTTCCAGGACCCCGAGCGCTTCATCGGGAGCCACCGCCTCGAGGCATTCCGCATCCTCGGCCTCATCTTCTGGATCGTCGCGACGCTGTTCCTCGGGCGCGGCGCCCGCATCGCACTCGACCTCGCGCCCGCGACCGCGTGGACCCCGGTCTCGACCGCGTCGGCCTGGTTCTTCACCTGGATGTCGGACGGGTGGCAGCGCGCGGCGCTGCAGGCGCTCCTCTGGGGTCACCTGGCGCTCGTGCTCGGGTTCCTGGTCTACCTCGGCTACTCGAAGCATCTCCACATCGCCACCAGCGCCTTCACCGTCTACTTCTCGAGCACGAAGAAGCGCGGTCGGCTCACACCGCTGCGCATCGACCTCACGTCCGACGAGGAACCGGTGCTCGGCGCGGCGACGCTCGAGGACCTCACGTGGAAGGAGTCGCTCGACCTCTACGCGTGCACGGAGTGCGGCCGGTGCCAGAGCGCGTGTCCCGCGTGGAACACCGGCAAGCCCCTCTCGCCGAAACTCCTCGTGATGAATCTGCGCGACCACCTCTTCGAACAGGGGCCGGTCGTGCTGGCCGCGAAGGCGGCGGGGACGGCCTACGACACGGTCGCCCTCGTTCCGGACGTGCTCGACGAGGAGGTCATCTGGTCCTGCACGACGTGCGGCGCCTGCATGCAGGAGTGCCCCGTCGACATCGAGCACGTCGACACGATCGTGGACGTGCGCCGCAACCTCGTGATGGCCGAGTCGCGCCTGCCCGCGGGCGCCGCGCCGATGCTGCGCAACCTCGAGAACACGGGGAACCCCTGGGGCCGCCCGCAGGCCGAGCGCACCGACTGGGCCGCCGGGCTCGACGTGCCCGTGCTGCGCGAGGGCGACCCCGCCCCGGACTACCTCTACTGGGTCGGGTGCGCGGGCGCCTTCGACGATCGCTCGCGCCGGATCGCCCAGTCGCGCGCGCGGCGCCACGGCCCCGCCGGGCGCGCCGTCGCGCTCCGCGGCCCGCGCGTGCCCGGCAGGGCCCGGTCGTGCCGGGCGCGCCCGGGGCGCCGCGCGCGCGACTGGGCGATCCGGCGCGAGCGATCGTCGAAGGCGCCCGCGCACCCGACCCAGTAGAGGTA
>JBJTHT010000139.1:0-3068 GCA_046094605.1 Actinomycetota bacterium
CGCACGCCACCGCACCGGGGGGCGCCCGGCCGGCGAGGCCGGCCCGCCCCTTCTGCGTTGGGTGCGATACTCCGCCCATGGCGCCCAGCGACGCGCACGTCCTGATCGTCGGCGGCGGCGGCACCGGCGGCGCCCTCGCCCACGACCTCACCCTCCGCGGCGTCAAGGTCACGCTCGTCGAGCGCGGCGAGTTCACCTCCGGCACGACGGGCCGCCACCACGGTCTCCTCCACTGCGGCGCGCGTTACGCCGTGAAGGACAAGGAGTCCGCGGTGGAGTGCATCGAGGAGAACATGATCCTGCGCCGCATCTGCCCCGGTTCCTTCGAGGAGAACGACGGCCTCTTCGTCGCGCTCACCGACGAGGACATGGCGTACTACCCGCTGCTCGTCGAGGGCTGTCGCGAGAGCGGCATCCCGATCCAGGAACTCACGGGGAAGGAGGCGCTCGCCCTCGAGCCGAACCTGAACCCCGGCGTGCTCGCCGCGATCCGCGTCCCCGACGCGACGATGGACGCGATGCGCATGCCGCTGCGCTTCTTCGCCACGGCCAGGGCCAACGGCGCCTCGCTCCACAACTACGTCGAGGTCCTCGGCCTCGAGCAGCAGGGCGGGACCGTGAGCGGCGCGGTCGTGCGCGATCTCGTCTCGGGCAAGGAGGGCACGATCCACGCCGACATCGTCGTGAACGCGACGGGCCCCTGGAGCGAGCAGATCGCCCGCATGGCCGGCGTCGACGTCCCGATCCGGCCCTCGCCCGGCGTGATGCTCGCCCTGCGCGGGCGCCTCTGCAACATGGTCGTGAACCGCTGCCACCCCTCCGGGGACGGCGACATCGTCGTCCCCCAACGCGGGCTCTCGGTCGTCGGCACGAGTTCCTGGGTCGTCGAGGACCCCGACGACCTCGCGGTCCCCGAGGACCACGTGCGACGGATGTACGAGGAGGGCGCGAAGCTGATCCCGGCGGTCGCGCACGCGACGGAGCGCACGGCGTGGTCGGCGGCGCGGCCGCTGATCGGTTCCAAGGACGCCGACTCGGGTCGCGAGCTCTCCCGGACGTTCAAGACGATCGACCACCGCGTCGAGGACGGCGTCGAGGGCTTCGTGACGATCACCGGGGGCAAGGGCACGACGCTCCGCGGCATGGCGGAACTGTGCGCCGACGTCGTCACGAGCAAGCTCGGGATGGACGTCGCGTGCCGCACGCGCGAGACGGTGCTCCTCCCCCACACGGAGTTCTACGCGGCCTGATGGACGCGACGCGCGCGCTGCGGGTGTTCCGCTTCAAGCGCGGTGACGAGGCGCCGCACTACGAGACGTACGACGTGCCCGTGGACGCGCGCACGAGCGTCCTCGAGGGTCTGCGCTGGATCCAACGCAACCGCGACCGCTCCCTCGCCCTGCGCCACTCCTGCTTCCACGCATCGTGCGGGACGTGCGGCGTGCGCGTGAACGGTCGCGAGGCGCTCGCGTGCGCCACGCGCCTCGCGGACGTCGAGGGCGACGTCGTCGTGGAGCCGCTCGCGAACCTGCCGGTCCTCACCGACCTCGTCGTCGAGATGAGCGGCTTCTTCGGCGCGTTCCCCGGCACGCACCCGATCCTGCGCGCGAGCGAGGCGGAGCCGACGGCGCGCACCCCCGAGGGGATCGACGTCTACCGACGCTACGAGAGCTGCATCGAGTGCGGCATCTGCCTGTCGGCCTGCCCGGTCGTCGTGACCGCGGGCGGCTACGCCGGTCCGGCGGCGCTCGCGTGGGCGGAACGCCAGGTCGAGGAACCGCGCGGCGACGAGCGCGCCGACCTGCTCGCGTGGGCCGACGACCCCGACGGCGTCTGGCGCTGCCACGCGATCTTCGAATGCACCGCGGCGTGTCCGGCCGACGTGTTCCCGGGTCAGGCGATCATGGCGCCGCCACCGGCCCGATCCTGCGCAAGGGCGTCGACGGCCCGGGCGCGTGGTTCGACCCGCGCGACCGCGCGCTCGGCCACCGCGCGTTCCTCCTCAACCGGATCACGGGCCTGGGTCTCGTGTTCTACCTCTACCTGCACCTCGGCGTGCTCTCGATGCTCCTGCGCGGCGAGGCGGCGTGGGACGGGTTCCTGCGCCTCGCGACGACGACCGTGTTCCTCGGCCTCGACGTGCTGCTCCTCTTCGGGCTGCTCTACCACGGCCTGAACGGCGTGCGCGTCGCGCTCGTCGGGACGGGGATCCTGCGCGACCGGCAGCGCGCGCTCTGGTGGGCGGCCGTCGTGATGGGTGCGCTGCTCCTCGCGTGGGGCGGCCTGCACATCTGGGGCTCCCGATGAGCGCGATCGCGACGCACCGCGGCGCGCGCGTGTGGCGCTGGACGACCTTCAGCGGCGTCGCGCTGCTCGCCCTCGTCACCGTGCACATGGTCGCGCATCACTTCGTCGTCGAGTCCGTCGGCGGTCTGCGGACCTATCGGCAGGTGCTCGAGTACCTCTCGAGCCCGCTCATCATCGCGAGCGAGAGCGTGTTCCTCGTGGCCGTCACGATCCACGCGATGCTCGGTCTGCGGGGCGTGCTCCTCGACCTCGGCCCCTCCGGCGCGGCACGCCGTCGCATCGACGCGGGGCTCGTCGTCCTCGGCGTGATCACCGTGACCTACGGCTTCGTCCTCATCGGGACCCTCGCCGCGAGGGCGTAGTGGTCTCGCTCGTCCTCGTCTCCCACAGCCGCTCCGTCGCGGAGGGTGCGGCGGAACTCGCCCGTCAGATGGGCGGTGCCGAGGTGACGATCCTGCCCGCGGGTGGCCTCGACGACGGCGCCATCGGCACCGACGCCGTGCGCGTCGCCGACGCGATCCGCGCGGCGATGTCGCCCGAGGGCGTCGTCGTCCTCATGGATCTCGGGAGCGCTGTGCTGTCCACGGAACTCGCCCTCGACCTGCTCGAGGAGGGACGCGACCGCGTGCGCCTCACGGCGGCACCCCTCGTCGAGGGCGCCGTCGCCGCGGCCGTCGCGGCGCGAGCGGGCGGTTCGCTCGACGACGTGATCGCGGAGGCGACCGGCGGCCTCGCGGGCAAGGAGGCGCACCTCGGCGGGG
>JBJTHT010000140.1:0-2269 GCA_046094605.1 Actinomycetota bacterium
CCGTCGGGTGGTTGGAACGGGTGGAGGGAACGTGAGCGACACCGAGATCCGCGACGTCGTCATCCTGGGGTCCGGCCCCGCCGGCTACACCGCCGCGCTCTACGCGGCGCGCGCGGGCCTGCGCCCCCTCGTCCTCAAGGGCCTCGAGGCGGGCGGGCAGCTGATGCTCACCACCGAGGTCGAGAACTACCCCGGGTTCCCCGACGGCATCATGGGTCCGGACCTGATGGACGCGATGGAGAAGCAGGCCGCGCGGTTCGAGGCGGAACTGCTCTCGGTGTCGGCGACGAAGGTGGACCTCTCGGCGCGGCCGTTCCGCGTGGAGGCCGGTTCCCAGGCGTGGCTCGCGCGCACGCTCATCATCTCGACGGGTGCGAGCGCGCGATGGCTCGACGTCCCCGGCGAGGCGAAGCTCCGCGGTCGCGGCGTGTCGGCGTGCGCGACGTGCGACGGGTTCTTCTTCCGCGACAAGCGGCTCATCGTGGTGGGCGGCGGCGACACGGCGATGGAGGAGGCGACGTTCCTCACGCGGTTCGCGTCGAGCGTCACGATCGTCCACCGCCGCGACGCGTTCAAGGCGTCGAAGATCATGCAGGAACGCGTGCTCGCCAACCCGAAGATCGACGTGATCTGGAACGCGACCGTCGAGGAGGTCCTCGGTGAGACCGCGGTCACCGGCGTGCGGCTCAGGGACACGGTGACGGGGGAGGAGCGCGAGGTCGCCACCGACGGCGTGTTCGTCGCGATCGGCCACTCCCCGAACACCGAGGTCTTCGGCGACCAGCTCCCCACCGAGGGCGGCTACCTCGTCGTGCAGGAACCGAGCACGAAGACGACGATCCCGGGCGTGTTCGCCGCGGGGGACGTGACGGACCGCCACTACCGCCAGGCCATCACGGCGGCCGGTCAGGGATGCAAGGCGGCGATCGATGCGGAACGGTTCCTCGAGTCCGAGGGCCGTTAGGACCGGCAGGAGGAGACGACCATGACGATGATCGGGAACGTGAGCGAGCAGGACTTCCAGCAGAAGGTACTCGACGGCAAGGCGGTGCTCGTGGACTTCTGGGCCGAGTGGTGCGGTCCGTGCCACATGGTCGCGCCGGTCGTCGAGGACATCGCGAACGAGAAGGGCGACACGCTCCAGGTCGCCAAGCTGAACATCGACGACAACCCGTCGACCGCGCAGCGCTACGGCGTGATGTCGATCCCGACGCTGATCCTGTTCGTGGGCGGCGAGGAGAAGGCGCGCATCGTCGGTGCGCAGGGCAAGGAGCGCATCCTCGCGCAGCTCGACCAGCACCTGTAGTTGTCCGGTCGCTCCGCGCGGCGGAGACTGGGCGCGTGAGGATCATCCGTTCCGGTGACGCGGGCGACGACGTCCGCGACGTCCAGACCCGTCTCGTCGGCCTGGGCCACCGCATCGACGTCGGCGAACTGACCGGTTCCTTCGGGGACACGACGGACCGCGCGGTGCGCGACTTCCAGGCCTCCCGCGGGCTCCTCGTGGACGGCCGGGTCGGCCCCGACACGTGGGGGCGGCTCGTCGAGGCCGGATGGCGCCTGGGGGACCGGACCCTCTACCTGCGCTCCCCGAACCTGCGGGGCGACGACGTCCAGGACCTCCAGCACCGCCTGAACGAACTCGGCTTCGAGGTCGGCAAGGAGGACGGCATCTTCGGCCGGCGCACCCACGGGGCCGTCGTGGACTTCCAGCGGAACGTGGGCGAGGGCCCCGACGGGATCGTCGGCCTGGGGACCGTGAAGGCCCTGGAGCGGGTGAAGCCCACGGTTCCCGGACCCAGCCGTTCCCAGGTCCGGGAGGAGGAACGCGTGCTCACGGGCGCCCCGGGCGCGGCGGGCGGGGTCGTCGCCGTGGACGCGGAACCGGCCGTCGCCGCCGCGATCGCGACGGCCCTCGGCGGGGGCCGGATCGTCCCCGAGGTCGTGGTCGGCGCCACGGCGAGCGAGCGCGCGACCGCGGCCAACGAGGCCCACGCCGCCGCCTACGTCGCGGTCGCGCCCCAGGAGGACCCGCGCCGCGCGGTCGTCTTCCACTGGGGGACGCCGACGAACCACTCCCCCGCCGGCAGGCAGTTGGCCGGCCTCGTCGTCGAGGAACTGGCGGGCGAGGGGGTCACGGGCGTCGTCGTGGAACCGCTCGCCGCCGCGACGCTCCGCGAGACGCGGATGCCGGCGCCGCGCCGCGAGGCGCTAGGACGACGTCCCGAGGAACCGTGCGACGCCGCGCGCGACGGCCGCGGCGAGGGCC
>JBJTHT010000141.1:0-2001 GCA_046094605.1 Actinomycetota bacterium
CGCGGACCAGGTCCGCGAGGGCGCCGTACGACTCCTCGAACGGGACCACCGGGTCCGGCCGGTGCAGGTAGTAGAGGTCGAGCACGTCGCGGCCGAGGCGCCGGAGCGACCCGACGACCTCGTCGCGGATCCGTTCCGGTCGCGCGTCCTTGCGCAGCGGGTAGCCACCGTTCGGACCGACCACGAGGCCGACCTTCGTGGCGACGAACGCGTCGGCGTTGCCGCGGAGCGCCTCGCCGACGAGATCCTCGTTGCGGTACGGGCCGTAGACGTCGGCGGTGTCGAAATGCGTCACGCCGAGGTCGAACGCCCGGCGGATCACTGAGACGGCCTCCTCGTCGGTCCCCTCGCCGAGGTAGCCCCACGACATCGTCATGCAGCCGAGGCCGATCGCGCCCACCGGCTGGCCGGCGAGGGAACGGGTGGGCATCGTCACCGGGCACCTCGGGCGTGGTCGGGCGGGCGTGTCAGACCCCGAACCTAGCATCGGTCTGCAGGCATCAGGACCGACTGGGGACGAGCTCCGAGGCCTGCCGGGGCGGTCACGCCGAGGGCGCGACCGCGATCCACACCACCGGCAGAGAGGAGTTCCCCATGTCCGAGACCACGCCCCGCATCGCCGCGACCGCACGCCTCGACCACGGTGTCGTCGCCGTCGAGTCCGAGCACGACGTCCACGCCATGGTCGAGATCGAGGTCGGCTCCGCGCCCGGCAAGGCGTCGAGGCCGAGGCTGAACCTCGCGCTCGTCATCGACCGCTCCGGTTCCATGGCGGGCCAGAAGCTCGCGGTGACGAAGGAGTCCGCGCGGTTCCTCGTCCGTCGCCTCACGCCCGAGGACCGGCTCGCGCTCGTCACCTTCGACGACGCCGTCGCCGTGCCCTACGCGATGGCGCCGGTCGACCTCGACGCGCTGCTGCTCGCCATCTCGGAGATCCACGAGGGCGGCAGCACCAACCTCTCCGGAGGGTGGCTGAAGGGCGTCGAGGAGGTGTCGCGTGCCGCGGGGGACGGGCCGCGCAAGGTCCTGCTGCTCTCCGACGGCCAGGCCAACGTCGGCGTCGCGGACCACGACGCGCTCGCCACGATGGCGAGGAACGCCCGCGAGTCGCGCAACGTCACGACCACGACGATCGGCTTCGGTGAGGGCTTCGACGAGGACCTCATGAGCCGCATGGCCGACGCCGGGACCGGGAGCGCGCACTTCATCGAGGGACCCGACGGGGCGCCCGCCGTGTTCGCGGAGGAGTTCGCCGACCTCGCGGCCATCGTCGCGCAGAACCTGAGCGTCGAGATCCGCCCGTCGGAGGAGGTCGCGATGCTCGGCATCCTGAACGAGTTCCCACAGGTGGCGGTGGACGGCGGCGTCCAGGTCATCCTCGGGGACGCCTACGCCGAGGAACGCCGGCGCGTCGTGTTGCAGCTGCATGTGCCGGCGCTGCCGGACCTCGGCCCGACGAAGGTCGCCGACGTCGTCATCCGTTACGTGGCCCTCGGGGAACAGATCGAGAGCCACGAGGTGACGTTCCCGCTGATGGTCAATCGCGTCTCGGCGGACGACCCCGGGGTGCACGCGGTGGACCGTGACGTCACGGACGAGGTCACCATCCTCAAGGCCGCCAAGGCGCAGGCCGCGGCGCTCGAGGCCCTCGACCGCGGGGACTTCGACGGCGCCCGCGCGCTCCTCGACGAGGCGGCCGACGCGCTCGAACGCACCGCGCCCGGGTCACCGCTCGAGGACTCGCTCCGCGAGCAGGCGCGCTCGATGCGGGAACGCACGGCGACCCTCGACCCCGCGGCGTACGGGACGATGGACCGCAAGGCGATGCGCTACGACGAACGGCAGATGCGTTCGACGCGCCTGGGACCGGACGGTCGGCGGAAGCGCCGCTAGGCGAGCGAGCGGCGCAGGCCGTCCATGGCCGCGTCCGCGAGCGCGTCGAAGCGCTTCCCCATGAACGGTTCCATCACGCGCAGGACCCCGGGCAACCGCAGGTCCGCC
>JBJTHT010000142.1:0-6187 GCA_046094605.1 Actinomycetota bacterium
CGTCGGTTCCTGGTCGGGGTCGGCGGGTCGGTTCGTCGAGGGTTTCGTGGACGCCTCGCTCGTCTTCACGATCGGCCCGCTCGCGGTGCTGGGCGCGATCAGCGATGGACTCGGGCGGGGTATCGATCAGCTCGTGCTGAAGTCCACGCTCGACGGGTTCGCTTCGATCGCGTTCGCGGCCTCGCTGGGCTGGGGCGTCGCCGGGTCGGCGCTCCCGGTCGGCGCGTGGCAGGGCCTCGTCACGATCGCCGCCGCGCTGCTCGGCGCGCTCCTCCCGGCGGCGGCCGTCGCGGCGCTCACGGCGACGGGCGGCGTGCTCCTGCTCGGCGTGGGCCTGCGGCTGCTGCAGATCCGCCCGGTTCCCGTCGGCGACATGCTGCCCTCGCTCGTCATCGCGCCCGCGATCGTGATGCTCATCGCGCGCGCGTGAGGTTCCCCTCCCTCTTCTCCACCGCCCGCACGATCCCGGTCACGTCGTGGCGCGCGCCGGCGCGGTGGCGTCCGAGGCCGCGTTCCCTCGTCGTCCTCATCCTCGGCCTCGTCGCGTTCGGCCTCGGCGAGGCGTTCGTGGTCGAGGGCGGCATCGGCGTGAGCCCGTGGACGGTGCTCGCGCAGGGCCTCTCCGTTCGGCTCGGGTGGAGCATCGGGTGGACGACGCTCCTCGTCGGCGCGACGGTGCTCCTCCTCTGGATCCCGCTGCACGAACGGCCGGGTCCGGGGACGCTGCTCAACATCCTCGTCATCTCGGGAACCCTCGGGGTCGCGGTGGAACTCCTCCCGACGCCGACGAGCACGCCGCTGCGCGTGGCCGCCGTGCTGCTCGGCATCGCGCTCGTCGGCGTCGGGAGCGGGCTGTATCTGACCTGCAACCTCGGTCCCGGTCCGCGCGACGGGTGGATGACGGGGATCCACCACCGGACGGGGTGGCCGGTTCCCCGGGTCCGGTTCGCGATCGAGGCGGTCGTGCTCGCGACCGGCTGGATCATCGGGGGGAGCGTGGGTGTGGGGACGCTCCTCTTCGGCGTGCTCGTGGGGCCCTCGGTCGGTTTCGGCCTCGGGCTCGCCGGGCGCCTGGGCGGTTCCGATGGTCAGACGACTGGGCTGCGGAACGCGCGGTAGAGCGCGAAGAGGCCCGATCCGGCCGCGATGCTGCCGAGGCCGCGGGCGCCGGTGGCGGCGACGGCCGTCGCGACCCACCCCCCGAGCCCGCCCCCGACGATCGCGAGCACCACGCCGATGCCCTTCACGACGGGCTTCGTCGACCGGCTGAACGGGATCGCGAGGAACGCGGACGCGAGCATCACCGCGAGGATGACGCTCACGAGCATCGCGAGGGATTCCATCAGGGCGCGGAGCCTAGCAACGCCGCCGCGCCGCCGCCGACTAGCGCTTCTTCTGCGCCTTGAACGTCGCCGTGTAGGTCGTGCTCGTCGTCGGCGTCGCGATGGTGTGGGTCGCCTGCCCGCGGTCGGACCAGGAGCCGAACGTGTACGTCGTCCCCGCGAGGGTCTGCGGTGACGGCGCGCCGATCGACCGGCGCATCCCGACCACGCTCGACACCGTGCAGGGCGCCGCGCACGGCTGGCCGTCGATCGTGAGGCCGATGCCCGACGGGCTCGCGGCCAGGGTGAGCGTCACGACCTGCGGGTCGATGCGGCGCGACACCGTGTGGGCGAGGCCGCCCGAATCCGTCACGGTGAGCCGGATCTCGTACCAGACGTCGGTCGCGGTCTCCCCGACGGTCGGCACCGTGAAGGAGCCGTTCGTTCCGGTCATCCCTGACAGGAACGGGTGCGTGTGGTCCGCGTGGTGGAACACGACCTCCCATGCGAAGCGGTCCGCGCCGATCGTCTCCTGCGCATCCGTCGCCGACCCCGCGTAGGCGATCGTGTCGCCGGCGCGGTAGGTGGTCGCGGTCGGGGCGGTGATCGTCGCGACCGGCGCGGTGTTCGTGACGACGGTGAGCGTCGCCGAGGCGCTCGTCGCCGAGCCGTCCCCGTTCGACACGATGCTGCGGAAGGTCGCGCCGCTGTCGGCGAGCGAGGCGGACGTGAGGGTGTACGACGCGCCGGTCGCGCCGGGGATGTCGACGCCGTTGCGCTGCCAGCGGTAGGCGAGCGGCGCGGTTCCCGACGCGACGACCGAGAACGTCGCCGGCGCGCCGGAGGAGACCGTGAGGCCCGTGGGCTGCTGCGTGATCGTCGGCGCTCCCGACGCCGTGTACGCGATGCGGCCGACCACGCCCGTCGTGGAACCGGCTCCCCGGGCGAGGTAGTAGAGCCTCCCGTCGCCGGAGACCTCGAGATCGACCGGCGCGGCGATGCCGGTTGCGAACGTGCTCACGGCGTACCCATTCGCCGGGTCGATGCGGTTGATCCAGTTCCCGCAGTAGTCGGCGAAGAAGTAGCTCCCCACGTACGCGGCGGGGAAGGGGGCCGACGGCGGGGCGTAGAAGGTGCCTCCGGTGATCGCGCAGCCGAGGTAGGCGCCGGCACCGTGGCCGTACCAGGAGACCGGCCCCGTCATGCCCACCGCGGACGTGGGTCCCTCCGAGTTCGGCCAGCCGTAGTTCGCCCCGGCGATGCCGTCGTCGATCTCCTCCCACGTGTTCTGGCCGACGTCGTTGATGAACATGCGACCGGTCCCCGGACGGAAGGCGAAGGTGTAGGGATTGCGCAGCCCGAGCGCCCAGATCGCGCGGTTCACGCCGGTCGCCGTCGCGAAGAAGGGGTTGTCGGTCGGGATGGTCCCATCGGCGTTGATGCGCAGGATCTTCCCCAGGAGGGTGCCGAAGCTCTGCGCGTTCGCACCGTTGGCGTTGTCGCCGACCGCGACGTAGAGCGTTCCGTCGGGCCCGAAGTGGATCGCGCCGCCGTTGTGGTTCGTCGCCGTGGACAGCGGGTTCAGATCCAGGATGACCGTCTCGCTGCCGGCCACCGCGACGTCACCGTTGGCCGTGAAGCGGCTCACCCGGTTGTGGATCGTCGGGGTGGTCGCGGTGTAGTAGACGTACACGTAGTTGTTCGTCGCGAACGCGGGATCGAACGCGACCCCGAGCAGTCCGCGTTCCCCGCTCGAACTCACCGTCACCGAGAGGAACGGTGTCGCGAGGAGCGCACCGTCCTTGATGACGCGGAGCGACCCACCCTGTGTGGCGACGAAGAGGCGTCCGTCGGGAGCGAAGGCCATCGCGGTGGGGTTGGCGAGCCCGCTCACGATGGTCGTCTGCGCGAACCCCGAGGGCACGGCCGCCCCCGCGGTCTGACCGCCCACGAGGAGGGCCGCGAGCAGCGCGAGCACGATCGAGAGCCGGAGGACGTCGCGGAACCGGGACCGCCGCATCCGTCGAGCGTATCGGGCGGTAGCATGCCCGCCATGCGTCGACGGGGGGTCCTGCTGCGGTTCCGCGCGGTCACGGCCGCGAGCCTCGCGCTCGCGCTCGGCGCCACCCTCCTCGCGGCGCGGCCGGTCGAGGCCGCGACCGGCGACCAGATGCTCCCCAACCTGAAGGCGACCCCGGCCACGAACATCGCCTTCGGCTCCGGGACGGACCTGCGGTTCTCGACCCTGAGCTGGAACGCGGGCACGGGGCCGCTCGAGCTGCGGGCGGGCGCGATCGACACCGGCACCGGCAAGCAGGACGTGTGGCAGCGGATCTACCTCGAGGGCGGCGGTTCCACCGACCGCCTCGCGGGGACGTTCGTCTGGCACGTCGCGCACAACCACTTCCACTTCGAGGACTACGCCAGGTACACGCTGCAGCCGGTGAACGCTCCCGGCGCGTCGTCGCTCTACGGGCAGAAGACGACCTTCTGCGTCATGGACACGACGGCGAAGAACCTCTCGCTCCCCGGCGCGCCGAACGCCTCGACCTACTCGTCGTGCGGGAACACCTACCAGGGCATGTCCGTCGGGTGGGGCGACATGTACGGATCGAGCCTCACCGGGCAGTCCATCGACATGGCGGGGATGCCCAACGGCGACTACCGCCTCTCGATCGAGGTCGACCCGCTCAACCACCTGAGCGAGGCGACGCGCACCGACAACAGCTCCTGCGTGCTGCTGCGGATCTCCGTGACCGCGCGCACCGTCACGGTGCTGAATCCGAACTCCTGCGACCCGCCGGCATCGGTGACGTCGATGACCCCGTCGTCGGTCGCCGTGAACGGCTCGATCAACGTCACGATCACGGGCACCTCGCTGACGTCGGGCCTCGCCGTGTCGTTCGCCAACGGCAACGGCCCCGCGCCGACCGTCTCGAACGTCGTCTACGTGGACGCCACCACGATCACCGCGACCGTCACGGTGGCGCCTTCGCGCAAGAAGACGAGGGTGACCGACCCCGTCTGGGACCTGCGGGTCGGGACGGCGACGCTCCTGAACGCGCTCACCGTCACGCCCTGAGCGCGATCCGCGTCCACCTCGTCGACGGGACCTACGAGCTCTACCGCCAGCACTTCGGCGCGCCGCAACGCGACGACGGACCCCGCGATGCCGCCACGATCGGCGCGCTCCAGAGCACGCTGCGGCTGATCCAGGACGGCGCGACGCACGTCGCGGTCGCGACCGACCACGTCATCGAGTCGTTCCGCAACGACCTCTACGCCGGCTACAAGACGAGCGAGGGCATGGAACCGGAACTGCTCCGCCAGATCCCGCTCCTCGAGGAGGCACTGCGCGCGATGGGCATCACCGTCTGGGCGACCGTGCGCGAGGAGGCCGACGACGCGCTCGCCTCCGGCGTCGCGGTGGCGGTGGACGATCGTCGCGTCGCGCAGGTCCGCCTCCTCACCCCCGACAAGGACCTCGGCCAGTGCGTGCGGGGTCGGCGGGTGATCCAGGTGGACCGACGCTCCGGCGCCGAGATCGACGAGGACGCCGTTCGCGCCAAGTTCGGCGTGCGCCCCGCGTCGATCCCCGACTACCTCGCGCTCGTCGGCGACCCGTCGGACGGGTTCCCCGGCCTCCCGGGGTGGGGCGCGAAGTCGGCCTCCGCGCTCCTCGCCCACTACGTCCACCTCGAACGGATCCCCGAGGACCACGGGCGGTGGGCCGCCGACGGGATCGAGGTGCGGGGGGCCGCCAAGCTCGCGGCGACGTTCCGGGAACGCCGGTCCGATGCCGACCTCTTCAAGCGCCTGGCGACGCTCGTCGAGACCGTCGAGGTCGGCGCGGTCGAGGACTGGCGCTGGCGCGGGCCGACCGCGGACTTCGTCGCCGTGGCCCGCGACCTCGGCGCGGAGTCGCTCGCCGAGCGCGCCGCGCGCCTCGCGGAGGAGCCCCCGCCCCCGCCGGACGTCCCGCCCGCGGGGTAGCATCGGCTCCCCGGGGACCGAGGAGGAACGGATGGCCGACGACACGACCAAGAAGCGCGGGTTCTTCGGACGCCTGCTGCGGTTCGCGTTCCTGGCCGCCGCGGTCGGCGCCGTCGTGTCCGCCGTCCGTCGCCGCGACGGGCTCGACCTCGACGAGGACGAGTGGCAGGAACTCCCGCCCCCGCCGAGCGCCTAGATCCCTGGCGCCTCGCGCACGACACGGCCGCCGCGGCCGGCGTGACGCTCCGCCCGCTCACGACGGTCGCCGATGCCGCGCTCGTCCGTTCGGTCCTCGCCGCGACGTGGGGAGGCCAGGACCTCTCGCCGGAGAACGTGCCGGCGCTCGCGCTCTCGGGGAACACCATCTTCGGCGCGTTCGACGGTGACGCGATCGTCGGCTACGTCCTCGGATGGGCCGGCGTGGACGACGAGGGACTGCACGTCCACTCGCACATGCTCGCGACGCTCGCGCCGTACCGCGGTCGCGGGGTCGGCGCGGCGCTCAAGTTCGCGCAGCGCGCACAGGCGCTCGATCAGGGCATCACGGTCGTGCGCTGGACCTTCGACCCGATGGTCGCGCGCAACGCCATCTTCAACCTGTCCAGGCTCGGGACGACGGCCGACCGGTTCCACCGCGACTTCTACGGCGCGATGGAGGACGAGATGAACCGCGGCGAACGCTCCGACCGGCTCGTCGCGCGCTGGGACCTCACGCGGGAACCGGGACCGCGCCACCTCCCGACCTCGGCGCGCCGCGTCTCGGTGCCGCGGGACTACGCGGAGGTGCGGGCGGCGGCCGCGCCGCGCGCGGCCGCCGCCCGAGAGGACGTGGCGCGCGGCATCGAGGCCGCGCTCGGCGACGGGCTCGTCGC
>JBJTHT010000143.1:0-4153 GCA_046094605.1 Actinomycetota bacterium
GCCGTCAGGGCGCGAACGTCGCCGGCGTGGTCCGCGCCCTGGAGGGCGCACGCAGCCCGCACCCCGTCCCGGCGGGCGCCGCCGGCCGCGGGCCCCCCGGGCCACCCGCCCGACGCGGCCACGGCGCTCGCGGGCCCCGTCGCGGCCCTCGGCCGCGCCGAGGCCCTCGCCGGCAACGTCGCCGACGCGTTCGCCGCGCTCTGGCAGGACCTCTCGCTCTCGCGGCGGCTCGTCGCCGAGGACGAGGGTGACGCGCTCGACGCGGTCCTCGCGCTCTCGCAGGCGGTGACCGAGGCGTCCGAATCCGCGGACGGGAGCGTCGCCGCGTTCGTCGCGTCCCTCGACGCCCGCGGCGACGCTCCGGACCTCGCACGTCTGCGCGACTCCGGCGCCGACGCCGTGCAGGTGCTCACCGCGCACGCCGCCGCAGGTCGCGAGTTCGACACCGTCATCGTCGCGGGTGCGGTCGAGGGCGAGTTCCCGAGCCTGCACCGACCGGAGCACATGTTCGACCTCGGCGTCCTCGCCCGGCGTCGCTCGGAGACCGAGCGCAACGTCGAGCGGCTCTCCGACGAACGTCGCCTCTTCGACCTCGTCGTCGCGCGCGCGCGCCGCGGCGTGCTGTTCACCGCGAGCCAGGCGGGCGAGGAGGACGGCGGTTCCGCGACGTCGCGCTTCGTGGACGTGCCGTGGGAACCCGCGCCGGACCCGGCCGAGGACGCGCCGGTGTCGGTGGCCGACGCCGTGGACCGCTGGCGCGTCGACCTCGCCGACGACGGACGCGACCCCGCGGATCGCCTGCTGGCCCTCGAGGGGTTGCTCGCGATCGGCGAGCGGCCCGACCGGTGGTGGCTGCTGCACGACTGGACCGAACCGCCCGTCCCCTACACCGGTCCCGCGACGCTCTCCTTCTCACGCATCAGCGCGCTGCTCGACTGCGAGCTCAAGTTCCTGCTCGGCGCCGAGCTCGGCCTCGACGCGCCGGGCGGCTACCACGCCTGGGTCGGTTCCCTCGTGCACGCGGTCGTCGAAGCGTGCGAGCGCGGTGACATGCCGCGGTCGCTCGACGCGCTCCGGCAGGCCGTCGCGGCGCGGTGGGACCGGTCGCAGTTCCCCTCGACGGCGATCGCCGACGCGAACCTGCACGTCGCGCTCGAGCGGATGCTCCCGAACTGGTGGAACGCCTACGGCCGACGCGAACCCGCGCTCGCCGTCGAGCAGCCGTTCCGCTTCGAGATCGACGGCGTCCGCTTCTCCGGCAAGATCGACCGCATCGAGGCCGTGGATCCCGACGACCCCGACGCGGGCACGCGCATCATCGACTACAAGACGGGCAAGCCCAAGGGTCGAGTCACCGATCAGGCGCCGACCGAGGAACACGCGCTGCAGCTGCTCACCTACTTCGTCGCGGCCAACCGCGACGAGGCGCTCGCCGCGTTCCGGCCGGTGCGCTCGCTGGAGATCGCGTTCCTGCGCGGCGACGACGGCGCCTCCTCGATCCCCGCCTCGCGCACGATCGACGTCCCGGCGGAGGCGCACGACGCGACGCTCGCCGACGCCGAGGAACGCCTCGCTGGCTACGTCGCCCGCATCCGCGCGATCGCGGCCGAGGGGACGGCCGCGCCGACACCGTCCTTCTCCTGTCGGCACTGCGCGTTCAAGATGCTCTGCCCCGCGTTCCAGGGCCGACCCTCGGTCCCCGTCGAACGGGTCGGCGCATGACCGAGCGCCCCGCGGAGATCGTCGCGTGCCTCGGGGGCGACCCGACGGACGAGCAGTGGGCGGCGGTCACGATGCCGCTCGAGCCCTACGTCATCGTCGCGGGGGCCGGTTCCGGGAAGACCGCCGTGATGGCCGCGCGCGTCCTGCACCTCGCGATCGCCGCCGAGCCGCGCATCGCGCCGGGCAACGTCCTGTGCCTCACCTTCACCAACAAGGCGACGGCGAACCTCACGGAGCGCGTCCGCCGCGCCCTCGCGATGGTCGGCGACCGCACCGACGCGCGGGGCCGCCGGCTCGTCCCCGACGGTGACGAACCGTACGTCACGAACTACCACGGCTTCGCGCAGGAGATCGTGCGGCGCCACGGCATGCGCATCGGCTACGAGCCCAACCAGCAGGTGCTGACGCCGTCGCAGGCACGCGAGCTCTGCGGCAAGGTGCTCGACCGCATGGGCTTCGCCACGGCGGTGGAGGACTCGCACGCGACGATCGTCGGACGCATCCTCGCGCTCGCGGACCAGGCGGCCGATCACCTCGTCACCCCGCAGCGCATCATCGAGCTCAACCGCGCGCGGCTGGCGGAGAAGCCGCGCGACACGCTCGCCGAGGTCATGCGCGGACGCATCGAGCTCGCGCAGGGCGTCGAGACGTACCTCGCGCTCAAGCGCGAGTACGGCGTCATCGACTTCGGTGACCAGATCCGCCTCGCGCTCGAGATCGTCGAGGCCAACCCCGACGTCGCCGCGGAGTACCGGGAGCGGTTCCCCGCGGTGCTGCTCGACGAGTACCAGGACACGAACGTCGCGCAGGCGCGCCTGCTCCGCACGCTCTTCGGCGACGGTCACCCGGTCACGGCGGTCGGGGACCCCGACCAGAACATCTACGCGTGGCGCGGCGCGAGCCTGCACAACCTGCTCGAGTTCCCCCACGCGTTCCCGCGAACGGGCGGCGCGCCCGCGCGACGCCTCCCGCTCTACACGAACTTCCGCTCGGGCAGCGCGATCCTCGCGTCGGCCGACCGGATCATCGCGCCGCTGCCCGCCGACCAGCGACCCGATCCCGAGAAGCGCCTCACGCCCTCGCCGGCGCGCGGGACCGGTGCGGTCGAGGTGCGCGGGTTCCGCGACGAGGTCGCCGAGGCGGAAGCGATCGCCGACGCGATCGTCGCCGAACACGACGCCGGCACCCCGTGGAAGGAGATCGCCGTCCTCTGTCGCACGCACCGGCTGTACCGCCCGATGCACGCGGCGTTCGAGCGACGAAGCATCCCGGCGGAGTTCACCGGCCTCGCCGGACTCCTCCAGCTCCCCGAGGTCATCGACGTGCTCGCGTACGCGCGGGCCGTCGCCTCCCCATCGGCGAGCGTCGCGCTCGGGCGGATCCTCACCGGTCCGCGCTACCGCGTCGGCATCGCCGACCTCGTCGCGGAATCGCTCGACCACCTCGACACCGTCGAGGGTCTCTCCGACGAGGGCCGCGCGCGCCTCGCGCGCTTCCGCGAGGAACTCGCGGACCTCCGCGAACGCGCGCGCGGCCCCGTGGACGCGTTCCTCGCGGACGTCGCGCGACGCATCGGCCTCGTGGCCGAGATCCACGCCGACGGCGGCGCGGCGGCCGGGGCGAACGCGCGACGCGTCCTGTCCACGTTCCTCGATCAGATCTCGTCGATCACGCCGCTCGAGGGCGACCTCACGCTCCCGCGCCTCCTCGCGCACCTCGACGCCGCGGAGGCCGACGACGAGTGGACGCAGCCGATGAGCGACGCGGACGCGGTGAAGGTCATGACGATCCACGCCGCGAAGGGCCTCGAGTTCGACGCGGTGTTCGTCCCGGGCCTCACCGCCGGCATCCTGCCGAACCCGAGGATCGGGCAGAACCCCACGAGATCGTCGCGATCCCTCGACTTCGAGCTCCGGGGCGACGCCGCGATCCTGCCGACGTTCGAGGGCAACGCCACGCGGTTCTCGCGCGAACTGAAGGCGCTCGCGGGCAACGACGAGCGACGCACCTGCTACGTCGCGCTCACGCGCGCACGCCGACGCCTCTGGGCCTCGGGCGCGAACTGGTACGAGGCGAACGTCAACGCCAAGAACGTGGGCGAGTTCCTCCTCGACCTCTGGACCTGGGTCGAGGACCCCGAGGGGGGCGCGCCGCCCGAGGTCACGATCGAGCGCATCGACCCGGCCGTCGAAGGCGAGGAGAACCCGCTGGAGGGAGCGCGCCTGCGCGACCTCCCGCCGTGGCCGGGTCCCGCGCGTCCCGACGATGCCGACGAGCTGTTCCCCGAGGGATGGCGACGGGCGGCCGCGGCCGCGGCGGGCGCGCCGGACGGTCGGGGGGGGGGCGGCGGGGGCCGCCGGCCCGCCCGCCGCCCGGGCGGGGGGGGGGGGGGGGGGCGGGGGCCGCCCCGCGCGCCGGCGCCCCCCCCGCC
>JBJTHT010000144.1:0-5634 GCA_046094605.1 Actinomycetota bacterium
GGCGGGACGGGGGCGCTCCTCCGGCTTCCCGCCCCCCCCCCCCCGCCGCGGCGCCCCGCGGCGACCCCGCCCGCGGCCTTCCGGGTCCTCGCCCGACGCCTCGCCCTCGCACTCGTGCTCGAGGCGACCCGAGACCTCCCCTCGCGCGCGGTCGACGTGCGGACGCCGCTCGCCACGACCCGGGGCGTCACCCTCGACGACCTCGTCGTCGTCCCGATCCTGCGCGCGGGCCTCGGGATGCTCGAGGCGGCCATCGACCTGTTCCCCGGCGTCGCGGTCGGCTACCTCGGCCTCGAACGCGACGAGTCGTCGCTCGACGCCGCGTCGTACTACCGGAAGCTGCCACCCGTCGAGGGTCGCCACGTCCTCGTCCTCGATCCGATGCTCGCCACGGGCGGCTCCGGTTCGGCGGCCTGCACGGCCGTCCGCGAACGCGGACCCGCGTCGATGCGCTTCGTGTGCGTCGTCGCGGCGCCGGAGGGCATCGCCCGCATGGCCGCCGACCACCCGGACGTGCCGGTGGTCACCGCCGCGATCGACGAGCGCCTGAACGACCGCGGCTACATCGTGCCCGGCCTCGGCGACTTCGGGGACCGGCTCTTCGGGACCTAGGGCGCGCTGCCGCCCTCGTAGGCCTTCCCCGCCGCTTCCGGCGGGCGCACCTTCCCGACGAACCCCGCGATCGCCACGATCGTGACCACGTAGGGGATCATCCGGATGAACTGCGGCGGCAGCAGCGAGATGATCGGCGCGTCGCTCAGCCGCAGCGGGATCGCCTGGGCGAACCCGAAGAGCCACGCGAAGAACATGAGCCGCTTCGGGTTCCAGTTCGAGAGGATCAGCGCCGCGAGCGCGATGAACCCGAGGCCGAGCGTCTGGCCCTCGCGCCAGTTCCCGATGATCTCCGAGGCGAGGAACGCGCCCGAGGCGCCGGCGAACACCCCCGAGAGCAACACGCCCTGGTAGCGGTACCGCGCGACGGAGAGGCCGAGCGAGCGCGCGGCGTCGGGGTTCTCGCCGCACGAGCGCAGACGGAGGCCCCAGCGCAGGCGGTTGAGCGCGAACCAGACCGGGATCACCGCGAGCGCCGCCACGAAGACCACGGGCGAGAGACCGGTGAACGCGCGATCGAGCCCCCAGGGGAGCTCCGCGAGGAACGGCACGTCGATCCGGGGCAGGTGCGGCCCACCCGGATCGGACTGCGTCGCCTGGCCGAAGAAGGCCATCGAGAGGTAGCGAGCGAGCCCCACCGCGACGAGGTTGATGACGACGCCGGACACGATGTGGTCGATGCCGAAGGTGATCGTCGCGACCGCGTGGACGCTCGCGAAGAGCATCGCGCACATCGCGCCCATGAGGAGACCGAGGAGCGGACCGGCGACCTCTCCGAGCCCGAGCGTGTCGGTGAAGTAGCGCGCACCGAACGCGCCGGTGACCGTGCCGATCATCATGAGTCCCTCGAGGCCGATGTTCACGATCCCCGACCGCTCGCTGAAGAGGCCGCCCGTCCCCGTGAGGTAGATGACCGTGAAGTAAGTGAACGAGAGGCCGACGGCGGCCGCGAGGTCGGTGAACATCAGGCCTCCTCCGCCGAGCGCTCGAGTTCCCCCGCACGCGCGATCTCGCGGTTCGCGAGCCGACGCTTCGCGATCAGGTACGTGATCACGACGGACATGATGAGCGTGCCCTGCAGGATGATGATGAACTCGCGCGGGACCGAGCTCTGGACCTGCAGCGCCACCTCGCCGCGCGAGAGCACGCCCCAGAGGATCGCCGCGAAGATGATCGCGATCGGGTTGTTCTGGCCGAGGAACGCCACCGCGATGCCGGTGAACCCGAGCTGCGCGATGTAGTTCTGCGGCAGGTAGCCCTTGTCGGCGAGGATCTGCTGCATCCCGACGAGGCCCGCGAGCGCCCCGGAGATGAGGAACAGTCGCAGCTGCACGCCACCGATCGAGACGCCCCCCGCGCGCGCCGAGCCCGGCGATGCGCCGACCGCGCGGGCGTCGAACCCGAGCCGCGTGCGCTGGAGGACCCACCAGAGCAGGACCGCTGCGGCCATCGCGAGGAAGATCAGCCACGACAGGTGCGCGCCCGGCGTGACGCCGAAGGCGTCGCCGAAGTTCCCGACGAGCCCCTGCTCGGGGAACGGCCGGCTCCGCAGGTCGACGTTCTGGCCGGGGGGCGGCACGTAGCGGAGCGGGAAGTTGATCGCCCACGCGACGAGGCTCCCCGCGACGCCGTTGAGCAGGATCGTGGTGACGACCTCGTGCGCACCGGTCTTCACCTTGAGGATCGCGGGGATCGCCGCCCACGCCATCCCGCCGCCCATGGCCGCGAGGAGGACGAGCGGGACCAGGAGCGGTCCCGGGAGCGAACCGAGCGTGAGCTCCGCGGTCGCGGCGGCGACCATCGCGACGAGGTACTGACCCTCGACGCCGATGTTGAAGATGCCGGCCTTGAAGCAGACCGAGACCGCGAGCGCCGAGAAGATGAGCGGCGTCGCGATCGCGAAGACGTACCCGATGCCGGTGGCGCTGCCGAACGCGGCGACGAGGATGTCGCCGTAGACCTCCAGGGGGTTCTCCCCGTACAGGACGATGAGCAGCGCGCCGAAGATGAGCGCGATCGCGAGGGACCCGCCGAGCGCGAGGAACTGCCCGGCGAGGCGTTCGCGCGTCTCGGGGGCGATTCCCCGACGCGCCGGCGCGGCGGCGACGCTCACGCGACCTCCCTGCGCCCGAGCATCGCGAGTCCGAGACGCTCGGGCGAGACGTCCGGCGCGAACTCGCCGGTGATCTCCCCCTCGTAGAGGGTCACGATGCGATCGGAGAGCGCGTAGATCTCGTCGAGCTCCGCCGAGATGAGGAGCACGGCGCGTCCCGCGGCCTTCTGCTCGAGGATCTCCTTCCACACGAACTCGATGGCCCCGACATCGAGGCCCCGCGTCGGTTGCGCGGCGACGAGGAGCTTGGGGTCGGTGTCGAGTTCGCGCGCCAGGATGAGCTTCTGCTGGTTCCCCCCGGACAGCGTTCCCGCCGGGACGTCGATGCTGCGCGCGCGCACGTCGAAGGCACGGACGAGCCGCTGCGCGAGCGACCGGATGAGCTTGACCGCGAGGGCGCCGAAGCGCCCCGCGAAGGGCGCGTCGTCCTCGCGACCCAGGATCGCGTTCTCCCACACCGCCATGTCGAGCACGAGCCCCTGACCGTGGCGGTCCTCGGGGATGTAGGCGACGCCGCGGTTGCGGATCGCACCGACCTCCGCGCCGGCGAGGTCGTGGCCCTCGAGCAGGATGCGCCCGGCCGCCACGGGCCGCAGGCCGAGGATCGCCTCGGCGAGTTCCCGCTGGCCGTTCCCCTCCACGCCCGCGATCCCGAGGATCTCGCCGGCGCGCACGGCGATCGTGACGTCGCGGACCTTCCCGTCGCACGCGAGCCCCTCGACCTGGAGGATCGGCGCGCCGAGCGCCACGTCGGGCTTCTCGAGCCGGAAGAGCACCGGTCGCCCGACCATCATCTCGGCGAGCTGGGCCTTCGAGGTCGCGACGGGCGTGGTCTCGCCGACGACGCGACCGCGGCGCAGCACGGTGATGCGGTCCGCGATGTCGAGCACCTCGTCGAGCTTGTGGCTGATGAACACGATGGACTTGCCGGCGTCGCGGAGCCGCCGGAGGTTGGCGAAGAGCTCCCCCGCCTCCGCGGGCGTGAGGACCGCCGTGGGTTCGTCGAGGATGAGGATCTCGACGCCGCGGTAGAGGGCCTTGAGGATCTCCACCCGCTGCTGTTCGCCGACCGAGAGGTCCTCGACGACCGCGTCGGGATCGATGCGGAACCCGAACGAGTCGGCCAGCGCGAGCACGCGCTCGCGGGCCGCCGCCATGTCGAGACGCGAACCGCCCTCGTCGCCCAGGATCACGTTCTCGGTGACCGTGAAGGGGTTCACGAGGACGAAGTGCTGGTGGACCATGCCGATACCGCGGGCGATCGCGTCCCGCGGCGACGCCACGCGGGTCTCGACCCCGTCGATCACGATGCGGCCGGCGTCGGCCGGGTACATCCCGTAGAGGACGCGCATCAGGGTGGACTTGCCGGCGCCGTTCTCGCCGACGAGGGCGTGCACCTCACCGGCCCGCAGGTCGAGGTCGATGGCGTCGTTGGCGAGGACGCCCGGGAACCGCTTCGTGATGCCCTCGAGGACGACGAGGGGCGGGGAGCTCATGCTCCCCGCCCCTGCGCCCTGCGTCACGATCGCTCCGCCGGCCTACGGCTCGGTCGGAACGATGATGGTGCCCGAGATGATCTGCTGCTTGAAGGCCTCGAGCTGCTCGGTGATGTCGCTCGTCAGCTCCGCGTTCGAGGTGGAGTAGCCCACGCCGTCGTCCACGAGACCGAAGACGCGCTGGCCACCCTCGAACATGCCGTCCTTGGTGGCCTTGATGGCCTCGTAGACGGCCGTGTCCACGCGCTTGATCATGGACGTGAGGACGAGCGGCTGCTGGTCGGCGCTGACCAGGTTGTACTGGTCGGAGTCGACCCCGATCGCCCACTTGCCCTTGGCGACCGCGGCGTTGAACAGACCGGCGCCCGAGGCGCCCGACGCGTGGTAGATGACCTCCGCGCCGTCGTCGTACATCTGGTTCGACAGGGCCTCACCCGCGGTCGGGTCGTTGAAGGCCGCCGTCGTGTCGCCGATGTACTGCACGAGGACGTTCATGTTCGGGTTCACCGCGAGGGCCCCGGCCGTGTAGCCGGCCTCGAACTTCCCGATGAGGAAGCCCGTCTGGCCGCCGAGGAACCCGATCGTGTCGCACGCGCACTTGAGCGCGGCCGCGGCACCGACGAGGAACGAACCCTCCTGCTCGCTGAACACGTAGTCGGCGACGTTCGGCCCGACGCCGTCCACGAACGCCGAGTAGCCGTCCACGATCATGAACTTCGTGTCCGGATAGTCGTTCGAGATGGCCGCGATGCCCTCCGAGAACGCGAACCCGACGCCCACGATCAGGTCGTAGCCGCCGTCGGCCAGCGCCTGGACGTTCGCGTCACGGTTGGAACCCGTCGCGTCGGCCTCGTTCACCGACGTGCAGGCGGCGTCCACGAGACCATCGGCGATCGCCCGGTCGAGCCCGGCCTTCGCCGCGTCGTTGAACGACTTGTCGCCCAGGCCTCCGACGTCGTACGCCACGCCGACCTTGAAGTCGGACGTGCACTCCTCCTCGGCCCCGCCGCCCCCGCCGCCACTGCAGGCCGTCGCGACGACGGCGAACACGGCGATGAGGACGGGGAGCTTGTAGCGCTGCAACCGCATCTCTTCCCCCTTGGTCCACGGGATCGCCGATCGGCGACCGACAGGATTGTGATTCGCGGCTCCGCACTGCGTCAATTCGACCCGGCGCGGGCCTGTGGAAAACTCAGGGACGGGTCACGTCGGCGATACGCTCCCGCGTGACGTCGCCGCCGCGGACGGCGCTGCGGGCCGCCCACTCCCCCGGCGACGAGGGCTCGTCCCCATCGGCCGGGATCGTGGCGAAGACCACATCGGGCGGGAGCACCGGCGGGCACCCGGAACCTTCGGAGGCCTCGTTCATCCGTGCGAGCGCGTCGGCGGCGGCGATCGCGGCGAACGCGTTCG
>JBJTHT010000145.1:0-14713 GCA_046094605.1 Actinomycetota bacterium
CCCTCCCCGCCCCCCACCCCCCCCCCCCCCGCCCGACGGGGCCCCCCGCCGGCCGCCCCGGGGCGCCCCGGGGCGCCCCCGACGACCTCTGCCAGGTCGGCGACGACGTGGTCCGCACGGATGGCGCCCTCTGCCATCGGCAGGAGGATGGTGCCCGCTTCGGCCAGTGCGACGCCCCGCGTCTCCACGACCACGCGGGATCGCGCGATCGTCGCGGTGTCGAGTTCCCGCGTCGTCGGCAGGTAGGCGCCGACCGCGTTCACGTGGGCGCCCTCCGGCAGCAACGCCCCGTCGAAGAGCGGCACGTCGCTCGTCGTGCAGGTGCAGACGATGTCGGCGAACCTCACCGCGGACGGCTCGCCGAGCGCCGCCTCCAGCCCGTCGTCGCGGAGCGACCCGACGAGCGCCTCCGCACGGGAACGATCGCGCCCCACGACGGTCACGTGGTCGACGGGACGGACCGCGCGCATCGCGGCCACGTGCGAGCGGGCCTGCACCCCGGCCCCGAAGACGACGAGCCGTGCGGCGTCCGGCCGCGCGAGGAAACGGGTCGCGAGTCCCGAGACGGCCCCCGTGCGGAGCGCGGTGAGCGCCGCACCATCGATGACCGCGCGCGGCGCCTGGGAGGCCGCGTCGAAGAGGACATAGGTGGCGTGGATCAACGGGAGGCCGGCCGCGGGGTTCCCCGGGGTCAGCGTCACCAGCTTGACCCCCGTTCCCCCCTCGCCGGTCGCCGGCATCACGAGGAGCGTGCCGCGGGCGGTCTCGACGTGGGATCGCAGCGGCCCGGCACCGAGGGGCCGACGGAAGCCGGCTTCGAGCGCGTCGATCGCCGCGGGCATCGGAAGCGCGCGGGCGAGCGCCTCGGCATCGAGGACGACCGGCGCCACCTCAGAGCTCCCCGAGGTAGGCCTCCCGCATCAGGGGGTTGTGCAGCAGGTTCTGCGCCGTGTCGGCGAGCACGACCTCCCCCGTCTGGATCACGTAGCCGCGGTCGGCGATCGAGAGGGCCATGTTCGCGTTCTGCTCGACGACGAAGACCGTCCGTCCGAGCGCGCGGATCTGCTTGATGATCTCGAAGACCTGCTCGACGAGGACGGGGGCGAGGCCCATCGAGGGTTCGTCCATCAGCAGGACCTTCGGATCGGCCATGAGCGCGCGGCACATGGCGACCATCTGCTGCTCCCCGCCCGAGAGCGTCCCCGCCTTCTGCTTCAGCCGCTCCCGCACGCGCGGGAAGATCTCGAGGACGCGCTCGCGGTCCTCCGCCATCTTGGCGCGATCCGTCCGCTGGTACGCCCCGAGGTCGAGGTTCTCGCTCACGGTCATGTTGGCGAAGAGCCGGCGGTTCTCCGGCACCATCGATATGCCGCGCGCGACGACCTCCGCGGTCGGGAGCCCCGAGACCGGCTCACCGTCGAGGAACACCTCGCCGGCCGAGGGCTTCACGTAGCCGAGGATCGTCTTCAGGGTCGTCGTCTTCCCGCTCGCGTTCCCGCCGAGGAGGCACACCATCTCCCCCGGGTAGATCTCGACCTGGACGTTGCGCAGCACGGAGACGAGGCCGTAGTGCGTGCTCACGTTGCGCAGTTCGAGGACGGGTCGGCGCTCGCTCATCCGACGGCCTTCGTGCCCAGGTAGGCCTCCACGACCTGCGGGTCGTGTGCGACCGCCTCGTAGGTCCCCTCGGCGAGCTTGCGGCCGTAGTCGAGCGCAACGACGCGGTCCGACACGCCCTTGACCACGCGCATGTCGTGTTCGATGACGAGGACGGTGAGGCCGAGTTCATCGCGCATCCGCACGATGTTGTCGCGGAGCTCGAGGGTCTCCTTGGGGTTCATGCCGGCCGTCGGCTCGTCGAGCAGGATGAGCGACGGGTCGGTGGCGATGGCCCGCGCCATCTCGAGGCGGCGGCGGTTCGCGTAGGAGAGGCTGAACGCGGGTTGCTCCTGGCGGTAGCCCTGCAGGCGCGACCCGAAGAAGTCGAGCGCGGCCTTGGCGCGCTCGCGGATCCGCTCCTCCTCGCGGCGGGCGCCCGGCGTCCGCAGGACGGCACCGAGCACGCCGGTGCGCGTGCGCACGTGGTGGCCGACCATGGCGTTCTCGAGGACCGTCATGTTGGGGAACAGGTGCACGTTCTGGAACGTGCGCGCGATCCCGATCCGGGTCACGCGGTTCGGCGGGAGGCCGACCACGCTGCCTCCGCGGAACAGGATGTCGCCCTCGTCCGGCGGGTACATGCCGGTGATCACGTTGAACATCGTGCTCTTGCCGGCGCCGTTGGGACCGATCACCGAGACGATCTCGCCTTCGTCGACGTGCAGGTCGAGCCCCGTGAGGGCGGCGACGCCGCCGAAGGACTTCTTGACCCCGCGCAGTTCCAGCATCGTCGTCACTGGATGTCCTCCCCCGTCTCGGCGCCGAGGCGACCGCCGGCCACGATCTCGCCGAGGATCTCCGGGCGGCTCTCCGGGCGATCCTCGCTCGCCTTCGCCCACGCGTCCTGCGAGCGCTCCTCCTCGCGGAGTTCGCGCGTGCGCCGCACGTTCGGGATGAGCCCCTGCGGGCGCAGGAGCATGATGGCGACGAGCGTGCCGCCGTAGATCAGGAGCCGGTACTCCTCGAACTCACGCAGGAGACCGGGCAGGCCGATCAGGACGAGGGCGCCGGTGACGACACCCGGGAGGCTCCCCAGCCCGCCGAGGATCACGACGGCAAGCGCGGTGATCGACACGAGCACCTCGAAGGACGCGGGCGTGACGGATCCGAGGCTCACGGCGAAGAGCGCGCCGCCCAGCGAGCCGATCGACCCGCCGATCGCGAAGGCGAGGAGCTTGAACCGGGTGGTGTTGATGCCCATCGCATCGGCGACCTGCTCGTCCTCACGCATCGCGTTCCATGCTCGCCCGATCCGGGAGTTCGCCAGTCGGCGTGACACGAAGAAGGCGAAGACGACGAACAGGAGCGCCAGGTAATAGAAGTGCTGGGGGACGTCCTGCGGGTTGAGGCCGAGGAACTGCGCCTTCGTCACCCCGCGCATGCCCTGCGGGCCGCCGACGAGCGGTTCCGCCCACTTGGACGTGGCGAGGATGCTCACGATCTCGCCGAGGCCGAGCGTGACGATCGCGAGGTAGTCGCCCCGCAGGCGCAGGACGGGTGCCCCGATGAGCAGGCCGATGCACGCCGCCACGAGCGCGACGACGACGATCGCCACCCAGAAGTTGAGGTGCAGCGAGAGGAGGGGCGCCTTCGACACCCCC
This sequence comes from Actinomycetota bacterium, assembly GCA_046094605.1. Classification (GTDB taxonomy): domain Bacteria; phylum Actinomycetota; class UBA4738; order UBA4738; family HRBIN12; genus JBJTIF01. The sequence continues at coordinate 3,261 of JBJTHT010000145.1, forward strand.
GAGGTCGTGTTCAGGAGCGCGCCCGAGAGGATCGACATCGAGTACGCGCCGAATGCGTAGAAGGCGACGTACCCGAGGTCGAGCAGTCCGGCGTAGCCGACGACGATGTTCAGGCCCAACCCGAGCAGGGCGTAGACCATGACCGTGCCCAGGACCTCGGAGATCACGGACCCGAGGATCAGCGGCGCGACGATCGCGAGGCCGACCGCGACGCCGAGCACGATGAGGCGGGCGCGGCGGCCGGCATCGGCCTCCGACGACATGAGGTCGCGGGCGCGCCCACCGCGTGTGCGCCACCCGAGATCGATGCCGACCGTCGCCGCGAAGACGAGCACCGCGCCGACGAGGGTGAGGCCGCCGGACGGGACGTAGAGCCACGCGCTCTGGAGACGGATCTCCTGCAGGGCGATCGGCACGATGCGCTGCAGGAGGCCCATGAGGAGCGTGACCGCCGTCCCGAGCACGATCGCGCGCCGTACGCGCTCGGGCGCGAGCCGGATGGCGGCCCCCGCGACGCCGGCGACCGCGGCCACGACGACGAGCAGGAGCGGGCCGACCGCGCCCTCGCGCCCGAGCGACAACGCGTCGAAGAGGGCGGGTGACGCGGTGACGAAGATGGCACGGAGGCGCTCGACGCCGAGCGCCTGCACGATGAGCGTGAAGGCCGCGAGGACGCCGCCGGAGACCGCGCCCGCCGCCGCTCCCGAGCCGTACGCCGCGGGGCCCGAGGCGGTCACCACGGTGCCCGACTCGATCCTTGGCGCGGTCGCCAGATAGCCGGCCAACAGCGGGAGCACGACGATGACGACTCGGGTGAGGGTGATGGCACCCGCCGCGAGGTCGAGGTCCGCGAAGCGCTCGATGATGCCGACGAGCGCGAGGTAGATGGAGACCGCACCCGTGATGAGCCCGACGCGCGCGATGCGACCGGTCGGCACCATCAGAGCTTCTCCGCTTCGCCCGAGCCGAGCAGACCGCCCGGCCGGAAGATCAGGACCATGACGAGGACCAGGAACGTGAAGGCGTCCTTCAGCTGGTACGGGGAGGGGACGCCGAATCCGGTGAGGATGAGCGCTGGCCCCACCGACTGCAGCAACCCCAGGATGAGACCGCCGAGCGCGGCGCCGGCGATGCTGCCGATGCCACCCAGGACCGCCGCCGTGAACGCGGCGATGCCCGGCCGGAACCCCATGAAGAAGTTCACCTGGGAGAAATTCAGCGCGTAGAGCACGCCCGCGATCCCCGCGAGGAGGCCGCCGAGCGCGAAGGTCGCGACCACGACCCGGTCAACGCGAACGCCCATGAGGCTCGCGATCTCGCTGTCCTCGGCGACGGCCCGCATCGCCTTCCCGGTACGCGTCCGCGAGACGAAGAGCGACAGCCCCGTCACCGCGACGATGACGACGATGAAGACGATCCCCTGCACCCGGGTGATCTCGATGCCCAGGGGGAACCAGTCGCCATCCAGCGGAGCGGGTGTCGGGAACCCGTAGGTCCCGGGTCCGAAGAACCCCCGGGCGCTGTTCTGCAGGAACAGGGACGCGCCGATCGCCGTGATGAGCGGCACGAGGCGCGGCGCGTTCCGCAGGGGTCGGTACGCGATGCGCTCGAGGAGCACCGCCACGGTCACCGACACGGCGCACGATGCGACGAGGAGGATCAGCAGCGCGGGGTACGGGTGCCGGTCGAGGAACCCGCTGTTCGCGTAGGCGTCCGCGAAGAAGTAGGAACCGAACGCGCCGGCCATGAACACCTCGCCGTGGGCGAAGTTGATCATGCGCAGGATGCCGTAGACGAGGCTGTAGCCCAGGGCGATGAGCGCGATGATCGCGCCCTGTGCGACCCCCAGGACGATGAACTGCTCCCACGCGGCGCCGGAGTAGCGCTCCCCCGCCGGCAGGGTCAGCGTCCGGTAGGAGCCGACCCCCACGATGAGCGCGAGCACCACCGTGAGGACGACGAGGACGACCTTCCGCCAGGGGACGTTGGCGTAGCGGCGCTGTGCGGTCTCCGGGAGCGACATGTCGGGGGAGCCTAGTCCATCCCCCCTGCGTACGGGAAGTCCTCGCGGGGTCACCCCGGAACGGACCGAGGGGCGGGGCGGCCGGCGCCGTCCCCCCCCGCGGGGGGGGGCCGCGGGGGGGGGGGGGGGGGCGCCCGCCCCCCCCCCGCCCCTCGGGGCGGTACCGAGTCGCGGGTCGCCTAGGCGACGTCCGCGAGGCTCTTCGTGTCGCTGTACACCGACGCAGCGTCGGCCGAACCGCCCTCCACGGGCCACGCCGGGGCCTCGAAGATCCCGATCGTGACGTCCGTGGCGCAGTCGCCGAGCGGCGAGCAGGTGATGGTGCCGGTGATCCCCTGGTACCCGCTCGTGGCCGCGAGGGCGTCCCGGAGGGCCGTCCGCGGGATCGAGAGGGAACCGTCGGCGTTCTCGACGGCCACGGCCTGGATCGCGGCGAACAGGATGTTCGACGCGTCGAAGGCGTGGGCGTGGAACACCGACGTCGGGGCGGTGCCGAACGCCGACTCGTACGCCGGGAGGAACTCCCCGGAGTAGAAGGCGTTGCTCGAGAACGCGCTCAGGTCCGGCGAGGACGCGTACACGCCGTCGGCCGCGTCACCCGCGGTCTCGAGGAACGTGGACGCGAGGCAGCCGTCCGAGCCGATCAGTGCGGTGTCGGGCAGGATGTCCTTGGCCTGCTGCGCGATGAGCGCGCACGCCGGGTTGAAGTCGGGGAAGTACAGGACGTCCGGGTTGCCCTCGGCGATGCTCGTCAGCAGCGGACCGAAGTCCGTGTCGGCGCTGTTGATCGCCTCGACCGCGGTGATGGTGCCGCCGCCCGCCTCGAAGTTGTCCCGGAACGCGGCGGCGAGGCCGTCGGCGTAGGGGGACTCGTCGTTGATCGTGGCGGCCGTCATCGCACCGAGCTCACCGAGTGCGAACTCGGCGACGATGGCACCCTGGATCTTGTCGTTGTGCGCCGTCCGGAAGTAGAACGGCTGGTGGCGCTCCTCGGAGGTGAGGCCCGGGTTCGTGTTCGAGCCCGAGATGAGCAGGATGCCCTTGTCACCGAGGATGGTGTCCGCGACACCGAGGGCGGCGCTGGAACAGCTGGAGCCGATCACGCCGACGATCTGGTCGTTCGCGGCAAGCGCGGTCGCCCCGGCCTGGCCACCTTCGGCCGAGCAGAGGTCGTCCTCGCCCTGGAGCTCGATGTCGTGGCCGAGCAGCTGGCCACCGACGCCGTCGAAGGCGCCATCGAGGTAGTCCACGGCGAGGATCACGCCGTTGACCTGGTCCTGCCCGAGCGACGCCACGTCGCCCGAGATCGCCTGGAGCGTGCCGAGTTGGATCGGCGCACCCGCGGCGATCTGCACGCAGCCGAACTGGTCGGCCGCGCACACATCCTCGCCACCGCCGCCACCGCCGCCGTCACCCTCACCGGAACTGCTGGCGCATGCCGCGCCGACCAGGGAGAGGACGCCGAACAGGGAGACGAGGGCGAGCCAAGAGCGCTTCGTCATGAAGCTCCCCCTTCTGTGTCCGCCCGGGGGACGCCTTGCCCCCCGGATGCCGGCCGGGCGACTCACGTGAGGCCCCCCGGACGACCGTCCCAGCGCGGAGACCGCGCCGGAGCGGAGAGGCTACCCCGGGTGTGTGCCCGCGTCCAGCCCCGGATCAGGCGGCGGGGACGGCGGCGACCAGCCGGGCACGACCGGGCCCGAACAGGGACGCCAGATCCGCGAGGAGGCCGGACCCCGCATCGACCCGGTAGGCGCCGACCTCGAGGGGGACCTCCCCGGACTCCGACACGAACCGGACCTGGACCGGGGATCGTCCGGGGGTCTGCCCGAGCACTTCCTTGAGGCGGCCGATCGCGGCCGGGGTGCAGTCGGTCGCGCGCAAGGTGACGACGAGGACGGGGGGCGGCCCCGCGGGTCGCTCGGCGAGTTCCGGGACGCGGATCTCGAGCGCGCGGAGCTGCGGCTCGCGACCGCGATGGTCCACGCGTCCCTTGACGAGCACGATGGCGTCGGACTCGAGCACCGCGGCCGCCTCGCGGAAGAGCTCCGGGAACGCGATGATCGCGATGCCCCCGGTCAGGTCCTCGAGACGGAAGATCGCGTACGGATCGCCGCCCTTCGTGAACTTCCGCTGGATGCCGGCGACGATGCCCCCGACCGTCACGATGTCGCCGTCGTCGAGGTCCGCGGCGTCCGGGACGGGGACGTCGGTCATCGCGGCCAGCGATTCCCGGACCGCGAGCAGCGGATGGTCCGTCACGTACTGACCGAGGACCTCCTTCTCGAGCCGCAGGAGCATCGATCGCTCGAACTCCTCCCCCACGAGCGCCGCCTCGTCCACCGGCGCGGGCGCACCGTCGTCGCCGCCGAAGAGCGAGAACTGTCCGGCCGCCTCCGACCGCCGCTCCGCGAGGATCGGCCCGGAGACGCGGTCCTGGTTCTCGATCAGCGCCTTGCGGCTGTAGCCCAGCGAGTCGAAGGCGCCCGCGTAGGCGAGGCTCTCGAGGACGCGCTTCTGGAGCGCCCCGGGGTCGACCTTGCGACAGAAGTCGCCGAAGGACGCGAACGCACCCTTCGTGCGTCGCGCCTCGAGGATCCCCAGGACGACGCCGGACCCCACGTTGCGCACGGCCGACAGCCCGTAGCGGATCCGCCGCGACCCGTCCGCCACCGGCGCGAAGTCCAGTTCGGAGCCGTTGACGTCGGGCGGGAGCACCTCGATCTCCATCTGACGGCACGCGTGGAGGTAGAAGGGCTTCTTGTCCTTGTCGTCCTTCACGCTCGTGAGGACCGCCGCCATGTACTCGACGGGGTGATGCGCCTTCAGGTAGGCGGTCTGGTAAGCGATGTAGGCGTACGCGCAGGCGTGCGAGGCGTTGAACCCGTAGTCGGCGAACGGCGCGATGAGCTCGAAGATCTGCTCGGCCATCTCCGTCCGAAGGCCCTGCGCCGCCGCTCCTTCCACGAAGGCCTTGCGGTGCTTGGCGACCTCCGTGCGGATCTTCTTGCCCATGACCTTCCGCAGGGTGTCGGCCTGCCCGAGCGTGTAGCCCGCGATCCGCACGGCCGTCTGCATCACCTGTTCCTGGTAGACGATGACGCCGTACGTGTCGCGGAGCACGTCCTCGAGCGCCGGGTGCGGGTACGTCACCTTGCGGCGGCCGTGCTTGCGCTCCGCGTATTCGACGTGCTGGTTCACCGAGAGCAGGCCGGGGCGATAGAGGGCCACGAGCGCCATCAGGTCCTCGAACCGGTCGGGCGCGAGCATCTGGATCAGCTGGCGCATCCCCGCGCTCTCCAGCTGGAAGACGCCGGTCGTGTCGCCCGCGCGCAGCATCGCGTAGACCGCCGCATCGTCGAGCGGCACGTGGTCGATGTCGAGGTCCACGCCGCGGCGACGCAGGAGCGCCAGCGTGTCCTCGATGACCGAGAGGTTCCGCAGACCGAGGAAGTCCATCTTGAGCAGCCCGAGCTGCTCGACCCCGTGCATGTCGAACTGCGTCACGATCCGCCGCGAATCGTCGCGGGAATCCTTCGCGAGCTTGAGGGGCAGGTAGTTCACGAGGGGCGCGTCGGCGATGACGACGCCGGCGGCGTGCACGGAGTCCTCACGCCGAAGCCCCTCGAGCGCCTTGGCCATGTCGAGGATCTCCTTCGCCTCGGGTTCCTTGGCGTAGGCATCGGCGAGCTCCGGGGCCGACCGCAACGCCTCGTCGATCGGCGTGTCGCGGCCGAGGACCGCCGCGGGGTACATCTTGCAGAGACGGTCCCCCACCGTGGCCTTGAACCCGAGCACGCGCGCCGCGTCCCGGATCCCCTGCTTCCCCTTGATCGTCTGGAACGTGATGATCTGCGCGACGTGGTCCGAGCCGTAGCGGTCGGCGACGTAGCGGATCACCTCGTCGCGGCGACGCTCGTCGAAATCCATGTCGATGTCGGGCATCTGCTTGCGCTCGGGGTTCAGGAACCGCTCGAAGATCAGCCCGTACCGCAGCGGGTCGAGGTCGGTGATGCGCAGGCAGTACGACACGACCGATCCCGCCGCCGACCCCCGACCCGGGCCCACGCGGATCCCGCTGTCGCGCGCGAACCGGATCAGGTCCCAGACGACGAGGAAGTAGCCCGCGAACCCCATGGCGCCGATCACGCCGAGCTCGTGGTCGATGCGCGCGGCGACCTCGGACGTGACGTCGCCGTAGCGGTCCCGCGCGCCCGCGAGGACCAGCTCGCGGAGGTACGCCTCGAGCGGTTGGCCGCCCGGGGGATCGAACCGTGGGAGGTGGAGGTCCCCGAAGGAGAGCGTGAGGTCCACCATGTCGGCGATCTCGAGCGTCGCGTCGCATGCCTCGGGCGTTTCCGCGAAGAGGGCTCGCATCTCCTCCGCGGATTTCAGATAGAACTCCTCGGTGTCGAAGCGGAGCCGGTCGGTGTCGCTCTTCAGCTTCTGCTGCTGGATGCAGAGCAGCACGTCGTGCGCGAGCGCGTCGCCCCGCTCGGTGTAGTGGAGGTCGTTCGTCGCGACGAGCGGGAGGCCGGAGGACCGCGCGAGCGCAACGAGGCCCGGCAGGATCGCACGCTGGTCGGCGAGGCCATGGTCCTGCAGCTCGATGAAGAAGGACCCCGGCTCGAAGATGTCGCGGTAGGTCGCCGCCGCCTCCGTCGCCTGTCGCTCCTGACCGTTGAGGAGACCGCGCGCGATCTCCGAGGCCAGGCATCCCGACAGTCCGATGAGTCCGGCCGCGTGCTCGGCGAGGAGTTCCTTGTCGATGCGGGGACGGTGGTAGAAGCCCTCGAGGTGCGCCGCCGTGACGAGGCGCAGGAGGTTCCGGTAGCCGGTCTCGTTGCGGGCGAGGATCGTGAGGTGGCGGTACTTCTCCTCGCTCTCGCCCGGCGCCCGCTCGAACCGCGACCCCGGGGCGACGTAGGCCTCCACACCGATGATCGGCTTGATCCCCGCCGCGCGCGCGGCCTCGTGGAACTGGAGGGCGCCGAACATCGACCCGTGGTCCGTGAGGGCGATCGCCGGCATCCCGTGGGAGACGGCGCGGGCCACCATCCGGTCGATGCGGGCCGCCCCGTCCAGCAGCGAGAACTCGCTGTGGTTGTGCAGATGGACGAAACCGCTGCCCGACACGTTCCCCTCGACGGACGACCGGCCGCGGACGGCCGACGGGGAGTCACAGGCTTGTGATTCCCGGATTGCGCAGGATAGACTGCGCGCCGCGCGGAGGCAACCGTCCGCCGGGAGGTGCCCGATCCGTCGTCTCAGCCATTCGTCGATCGAGACCTACGACATCTGCCCGGCGAAGTGGAAGTTCCAGTACGTCGAGCGCATCCCGCGCAAGCCGTCCCCGATCCTCTCCTTCGGGAACTCCCTGCACGCCGCCCTCGAGTCCTTCTACCGCGCGACCGTTCCCGTCGCCCCGTCCCTCGAGGAGCTCCTTGCGATGCTCGACCGGTCGTGGCTCTCCGAGGGGTATCCGTCGCCCGAGGAGGAGGCCCGGAACCGGTCGCTCGCCGTCGACATCCTCACGCGGTTCCATCGTGACAACGCGCCGACCTACGCGCTGCCGGCGATCGTCGAGGAGAAGTTCGAGATCGACATCGACGGGGTCCCGGTCTCGGGCCAGATCGACCGGATGGACCGTCTGCCCTCGGGCGGCTACGAGATCCTCGACTACAAGACGTCCCGGCGGCTCCCGACGCTCGACGCGCTGCGGAAGAACCGGCAGCTCTCGATCTACCACCTCGCCGTTCGGGAGACCCGCGGGATCGACCCGGAACGCCTGACGCTCTACTTCCTGATGCACGGGCAGCCGATGTCGGTCCCCGGTCGCACCGAGGCGGACCTCGAAGCGACGCGACGCCACATCGTGACGGTGGCCGAGCGCATCGAAGCGGAGAAGTTCGAACCGAAGCGGTCGGCGCTGTGCAACTGGTGCGACTTCCAGCCGATCTGTCCGCTCTTCCGCAACGCCGGCGAGCGCCTCCGCGGCGAGAGCGACGCCGAGATCGGCGCGGCCGTCGACGAGTGGGTCCGGCTCCACGACGAGGTCCGGACGCTCCGCGCGCGCATGGACGACCTCGGTTCGACGATCCTCTCCTTCTCGATCCGCCACGACTACGGCCGGCTCTTCTCCGGCGATGGTCCTGGCGTCGAGCGGCGTCGACGGGAGCTCCCCGCCGATGAGGCGCGGGTCCGCGAGGTCCTCGGCGCGATCGATCGCCTCGACGAAGTCCTCTCCGTCGACCCCGTCAAGCTCGCGCGGCTGCTCGAGCGACAGGACCTGCCGCCCGAGGTCGAGGACGCGCTCGTGGCCGAAGGCGACGACGCCCCCTGGGAACTGCGCTGGGTGGACAGGCCGCGGCCCGTCGGCTCCGCGTCGGCCGATCCGACCCCCGACGACGCCGGGACCGCCTAACCGCGCGCGAGCGCGAGCGCCGCGCGGAGATCCTCCGGCAGCGGTTCCTCCACGTCGATCCGCTCCCCCGTGACGGGATGAGCGAACGCGATGCGCGCCGAGTGCAGGAACGGCCGCGCCAACCCCAACGCACGCGCGTCGTCGCCCCCGCCGCCGTAGCGGCCATCGCCCAGGATCGGATGGCCCACGGCGGCCAGGTGCACGCGGATCTGATGCGTGCGACCCGTGCGCGGACGGATCGAGAGGAACGCCGACCTCGGGAGCCGTTCCAGCACCTCGGCCTCGGGCGCCGCGGCGCGGCCGCGCGCGCGATCGGCGCGGGTCGCCGCGCCGCGGCGACCGAGCGGCGCGTCCACGACGAAGCGGTCGTTGTCGGGGTTCCCGCGGACGAGCGCGAGGTAGGTCCGCTCCACGGCGTGGACGCGGAACATCGCCTGCAGCGCCGCGAAGGTCGCATCGTCGCTCGCCACCACGAGGAGCCCGGAGGTGCCCGCGTCGAGCCGGTGCACGATGCCGGGACGCAGCGCTCCCCCGGCGGGGGCGAGCGGGATGCCGGTGGCGAGCAGTCGGTGCACGAGCGTGTCGGCGTGGCGTGCGCCCGCCGGATGCGTGACGAGGCCGGCGGGCTTGGCGACCACCGCGAGGTGGGCGTCGCGCCAGCGCACGGGCACGGGTTCACCGGCCGGCTCGAGGACGGCGACGCCGGCGAGGTCGACCTCGATCGCCTCGCCGCCCGCGAGCCGGAACGCCTTCGCGCGCGTCGCGCCGCCGACCAGGACGCGGCCCTCCTCGATGGCCCGCTGCGCGGCGACGCGCGTGATGCCGAGGGCCGCCGCGACCACGGCGTCGAGCCGCCCCGCCGTCGCCTCGAAGGTGGTCACGGCGCGACCGCGCCGGCGCGCTCGCCACGTCCGGGTTCCTCGCGCGCGGTGAGGAGGACCAGCGCGAGAGCGCCGAGGACGACGGCGCTGTCGGCCAGGTTGAAGACCGGCCACACGTGCAGGTCGATGAAGTCCGTCACCGGGCCGGTGAAACCCGGACCGTGGACGGCGCGGTCCGTCAGGTTCCCCACCGCCCCGCCGAGGATCATGCCGAGACTGATCGCGATCCCGCGCCGGTGGGGCCGGGCGGAGGCGACGACGATGACCGAGGCGATGATCGCCGTCGCCGCGGCGAAGACCAGCGGCGCGCGCTGGCCGAGGCTGAACGCCCCGCCGGTGTTGCGCACGAAGGAGAGCCGGAGCACGCCGGGGATCAGATCGATCGGAGCGCCGCCGGCCAGGGTGGCCTCCGCCCACGCCTTCGAGAGCCGGTCCAGGACGTAGACGATCGCGGCCGCCCCGTAGAGGAACGCGACGCTCGCGCGGCGCCGCACTAGCGCTGCCGCGACTGGGCCTGCGCGTCCTTGATGCAGAGTTCGACGTAGGGCAGCGCCTTCACGCGCGCCTTCTCGATCGGCTTGTGACACCGCTCGCAGATCCCGAAGGTTCCGTCGTCGAGGCGGCCGAGCGCCCGGTCGATCTTGCCGACGAGGTCGCGGAGGTTGTTCTCGAGGGAGAGGTCGCGCTCCCGCTCGAAGGTCGAGGTGCCCGCATCCGCGGTCTCGTCCCCGTAGTTGCTGACGTCGCCGGCGTACTCGGACTGGTCGGTCGCGAAGGTGGTCTCCTGGATCGCGGTGCGCTGCGCCTCGAGGCGGGCGCGCTCCTCCACCAGGCCCTCCCGGATGGCCTTGCGCTCCTTCTCGGACCAGGTGACCTTCGCCATGGGGCCGGGACGCTAACACCGCCCCCCGAACCCGACAATCGTGCGTACGGCGGGCGGTAGCATGGCGCGCCCGCGACCGCGGCACGACGCCGCGACAGGAGGCCTGGTGCCACCGTTCGAGCCCGTCGACCCGCGGGTCCGTTTCCCGGACCTGGAGGAGGAGATCCTCGCGTTCTGGCGCGAGACCGACGTGTTCCGGCGGAGCCTCGAGCAGCGCCGCGATGGCCCGCTCTGGGTCTTCTACGAGGGACCGCCCACCGCGAACGGCCGTCCCGGCCTGCACCACGTCGAGTCGCGCACCTTCAAGGACGTCTACCCCCGGTTCCGCACGATGACGGGCCACCACGTGCCGCGGCGTGGGGGCTGGGACTGCCACGGGCTCCCCGTCGAGCTCGAGGTGGAGAAGGAGATCGGAACCCGGACCAAGCGCGACATCGAGGCCTTCGGCATCGAGGCGTTCAACGAGCGCTGCCGCGCCTCGGTCACGCGCTACGTCGAGCAGTGGGAACGCCTGACGGAGCGCATCGGGTTCTGGGTCGACCTCGAGGACGCCTACTGGACGATGGATCCGGCCTACATCGAGAGCGTGTGGTGGTCCCTCAAGCAGCTGCACGGTCGCGGCCTGCTCTTCGAGGCGGACCGCATCACGAACCACTGCCCGCGCTGCGGCACCGCGCTCTCCGACGCCGAGACCGCGCTCGGCTACCGACAGGTCGAGGATCCGAGCGTCTCGATCCGCTTCCCCATCGTCGAGGCGGTCGATCCGACGCTCGTCGGCGCGGCGCTCGTCGGATGGACGACGACGCCGTGGACGCTGATCTCCAACACCGGGCTCGGGGTGGATCCGGGCGCCGACTACGTGGAACTCGCGCGCGGCGGCGACCGCCTCGTGGTCGCCGCCGCGGCGCGTGAGCGCGAATTCCCCGACGCGACCGTCGTGCGGACGCTGCGCGGTGCGGATCTCGTCGGCGCGCGCTACCAGCCGCCCTACGCCAACGTCGAGGGCGCACAACGCGTCGTGGGGGTCGTCTTCGTCCCGGTCGACGAAGGGACCGGCGACGTCCACATGCCACCCGCGTTCGGCGCCGACGCCCTCGTCGGCGGACGCCGCGAGGGCTGGCCGATCTTCAAGCCGGTGGACGCTGAGGGTCGCTTCACCGACATCGCGCCGGCGTTCGTGCGGGGTCGCTTCTTCAAGGAGGCCGACCCGGTGATCATCGAGGACCTCCGCACGCGGGGCGT
>JBJTHT010000146.1:0-5121 GCA_046094605.1 Actinomycetota bacterium
TGCGCGATGCTCTGGTTCCTCGGGCTCGCCTTCGGTGCGATCGCGCTCCTCGTCGGGGCGGTGACCGGGCGGCGCGGTGTCGCGGTCGCGACGGCCGGGACGGTCGCGGCCGCGAGCTACCTGCTCAACCTCTTCGGCGTCACGGTCGAGGCCCTGGAACCGTTGCGGCCCATCTCGCCGTTCCGCTGGGCCCTCGATCCCGATGCGCTCACGACGGGGCTCCACGCCGCGAACCTCGGGGTCCTGCTCGGGATCGCGCTGGTCGCGACGGTCCTCGCGGTCGTCGCGTTCGAGCGCCGCGACGTGGGTTGACGCGCCCGTCGCCGACCGGGGGTACCATGCGCCGATGAAGAAGGGGGGACGGCGCACGGGGGCCACGTCCGCGCTCGCGGCCGTCGACTACTCCCTCGCCAAGCGCGCGCTGCTGCTGCGGGCGCGCACGGGGCTCCTGTCCCGCGGCGACATCTGCGACGCGCACCCCGACCTCGTCCGCGCGGGCAAGAACGTGGGGGAGCGCACGCGTCGCCCGTGCCCGGTGTGCGGCAAGCACCAGCTGCGCCTGCTCGCCTACGTCTACGGCGATTCGCTCAAGGCCGACAACGGGCGCGTCTGGTCGCTCGAGCAGGGCCTCAAGCTCGCGGCCGATCGGCGCGGTTCCTGGTGCTACATCGTCGAGGTCTGCATCGACTGCCACTGGAACCACCTCTCCGAGGCCTACGTCGCCCGTCACGCGGGCTGACGCGCAGTATCTCCACCGCATCTCCATCGTTCCGTCGCACCGGATGCGCGTGACGGCGTACCCCCGTGGGTAGACTCGCTGCACCGTGGCCTCCCGCACCCGCTCGAGGGCGTCCGAACCGGCCACCACGCCGCGTCCGCGACGCCGCGCGAAGCGCCGGGGCTTCTTCCGCCGCTGGCGGCTCGTCCTGCTCGGCGTCCCGTTCGTCGGGTTCCTCGGCGTCTCGGCGGTCATCGCCTACGCCTACGGGCGCCTCGGGATCCCGGCGACGCCACCGCCCCTGCAGACGACGCAGGTCTACGACGTCGAGGGCCGCACCATCGGGTCGTTCCACGCGGCGATCGACCGGACGGTCATCCCGTTCTCGGAGATCCCCGAGCACCTGAAGGACGCGGTGCTCGCGGCCGAGGACGCGGGGTTCTACCGCCACGCTGGCATCGACCCGATCAGCATCCTGCGCGCGGCCGTCGTCGACATCCGCTCGGGGAGCACGGCGCAGGGCGGTTCCACGATCACGCAGCAGCTCGTGAAGAACGTCTACGCCGGGCACTACGAGAACGATCCCGACACGGGGGAACGGATCTACGTGCCGCCGTCGCGCACCGTCGTGCAGAAGGTGCGCGAGGCGCTGCTCGCCGTGAAGCTCGAACAGGAACTGTCGAAGAACCAGATCCTCACGCGCTACCTCAACACGATCTACTTCGGCCACGGTGCCTACGGGGCGCAGGCCGCCGCGCAGACCTACTGGCAGAAGGACGCCCGCAAACTCTCGATCCTCCAGGCCGCGACGCTCGCGGCGGTGATCCAGAGCCCGTCGAGGTTCGACCCCGCGGTGAACCCCGCGGACGCGCAGGTCCGCCGCAACTGGGTGCTCGACCGGATGGTCGCCACGGACGCCATCACCGCCGAGGAGGCCGAGACCCTCAAGGCCAAGCCCGTGCGCACGAACCCCATCCCCGACGGTGCGTTCGCCTCGCCGACGCTCGGCTACTTCCTCGACTTCACACGCCGCGATCTCATGGACCGCTACGGCGGGTCGCTCGTGTACGGCGGCGGGCTGAAGATCACGACGACGCTCGACCTCGACGTGCAGGACGCGGCGACCGCGGCCGTGCAGAAGTGGCTCCCGAACCTGACGGATCCGGAGGCCGCGGTCGTCGCGATCGACCCGGCGACGGGCGCGATCCGGGCGATGGTCGGCGGACGCGACTTCGGCGTATCGCGCGTGAACCTCGCGACGGGACAGGGTGGGTCCGGCCGCCAGGCCGGTTCCGCCTTCAAGCCGTTCACGCTCGTCGCCGCGATGGAGGCCAAGTACTCGCTCTGGTCGAAGTGGAACGGTCCGGCGACGATCACGATCCCCGACCAGACGTGCTACACCGACGGCAAGCCCTGGACGCTCTCGAACGCGAGCGACGAGGAGAGCGGGATCTTCTCGCTCCGCGACGCGACCGCGCATTCCGTGAACACCGTGTACGCGCAGCTCGTGAGCCTCGTGGGTCCGTCGGCGGTCGTGGACGTCGCCCACCGCCTCGGGATCCGCTCGGACCTGCAGCCGTACTGCGCCATCACGCTCGGCAGCGAGGGCGTGAACCCCCTCGAGATGACGGGGGCGTACGCGACGCTCGCTGCGCGCGGCATCCACCACGATCCCGCGGGCGTCCTCGCGGTCACCGACGTCGCGGGCAACGAACTCGAATCGCTGGAGCCGCGCGGCGAGAAGGTGCTCGCGCAGAACGACGCGGACCTCGTGACCTTCGCGCTCCGCAGCGTGATCACCGGCGGAACCGGGACCCGCGCGCAGATCGGTCGTCCCGCGGCGGGCAAGACCGGGACCGCGCAGGACTACGTCGACGCGTGGTTCTGCGGGTACACGCCGCAGCTCGCCACGTGTGTGTGGGTCGGATACCCCGACGCGGAGCGGCCGCTCCAGAACATCGGTGGGTTCGGCGCGCTCTACGGCGGCACGATCCCGGCGCTGATCTGGCACGACGTGATGAGCGCGGCGATGGACGGTGTGCCGGTCGTCGACTTCGTGGAGCCGTCGTTCGACGGGTACACGCTCGGCGCGGAGCTGCCCGTGCCGTCGCCGTCCGAGACGCCGTCGGACCAGCCGCCCGTCGAGCCGACCTCCGCGCCGTCGCCGGACCCGACGACCTCGCCGTCGCCCGCGCCGTCGCCCACGGTCGCACCGTCGCCGCCCGCCTCGCCCGCGCCGAGCGGACCGGGCGGCGGCGGCGGTCCGCCGGGCGGATCGCCGACACCGACCTGAGGCGCGCCCCGGAGCGGGGCCGTCACGCGATGAACCCCCGGCGGATACCCTCCGCCACGGCGGCGGTCCGGTCCACGGCGCGCAGCTTCCCGAAGACGTGTTCGAGGTGCGTCTTCACCGTGTCGGGCGAGATGTAGAGCCGCGCGGCGATCTGGCGGTTGGTGCAACCCGCCGCGGCGAGCTGGAGGATCTCAGCCTCGCGCGCGGACAGCGTCTCGGTCGGCACCACCGTCCTCCCCTGCCCCCATGGCGGAGGTATCGGCGGCGCGGCTCAGAAGATGTAGTACCCGTGGATCGTGAGGGTCGCGAGCAGCCCGAGCCCCATCGCCCCCGCCGCGGGAACCGTCCAGGGCGGCAGCCGCAACCGGCGGGCGAGGTCCACGATCCCCCAGATCGCCGGGAACGCGACGAGGACGAAGCGGGGCATCGACATCAGCGGCCGGTCGGGGAACACGAGGCAGAGCGGCATCACGAGCGTCCCCCAGAGGAACACCGCCTGTCCGGGTCGCAGGCGCGGCGTGATCCACGCCGCGCCTGCGAGGACGACGACGACCACCAGCGCGTCGATCACCCAGTAGGCGCCGTCCCCCGCGCGGAAGCGTTCCGACGCGATCGAGATCCCGCGCAGGAGCGTCATCCACGGGAGCGACGGTTCGCGGCCCCAGTTCTCCTGGAACGCGAGCGGCGCGGCGCCGTCCCCGCGCAGCGCCCACCAGCCGAGGTAGGCGCCGAGCCCCGCGGCCGTCGCGCACGCGGCCGCGAGCGGCCCGATGGCGCGGCGCCAGCCGCGCCGCAGCGCGACCGCGGCCTCGGCGAGGAGCGCGACCGCGAGCACGATGCCGACGCTCCGTGTGAGGGCCGCCCCCGCGCCGGCGAGCGCGGCGAGGTCCCACCGTTCCTTGGAGACGGCGAGCAGGCAGCCCACCGCCGCGAGCAAGAAGAGCGATTCGCTGTAGGGCATGAGGAAGAAGTGCGACGTCGGGAACCAGCAGAGCGCGAGGATCGTCCCCCGCGCGGCCGCATCGCCGAAGCGTTCCCGCGTGAGTCGGTGGAGGAGCGCGAGCGCACCGAGGAACGCCGCGTTCGAGACGAAGAGCCCCGCCGCGAGCGGGCTCCCGCCGAGCGGGAACGCGACGACGCGGGCGAGCAGCGGATAGCCGGGGAAGAACGCCGCGCTCGCGTCGCGCAGCCGGTAGCCCTCCTCGGCGATCCGCAGGAACCAGAGCGCGTCGAAGCGTTCCCACGCCGTCACGACGGCGTGCCAGGTGGGGGAGGGCGGGAACGCCGGCGCGGGCCATCCGGGGACCGAGTTCGCGCCGATCGGCGTGAGCAGGCCGATCGTGACGAGCGGCAGGAACAGCAGCGCGATCCGCGACGTGAGGAACGGGCCGAGCGCGGTCGCGAGGTCGACCGGCAGCCGACCGCGACGTCGGGTCGGCGCGGCGTCGCTCACGGGGTTCCCGCGCGCTCCGGGACGGCCGCGGGCGCGCCCGTCGGGCGGTTCACCCACGCCACGACGCATGCGATCAGCACGACCGCCCGCGCGAGGACGGCGACCTCGAACGCCTCGATCTTGACGCCCTCGCCGCCCGCGTAGGCCGCGAACCAGGAGAAGCGGGCGAAGAACACGGCGACCTCGGTGGCCGCGAAGAGGAGGAACAGGAGCAGATCGGGCAACACGAGCGCGAACCAGGGCAGGAGCCAGAGCGAGTACTGCGGCGAGTACACCTTGTTCGTCAGGAGGAACAGCACGAGGATCGGGAACGCGGCGGTCCAGCGCGCGAAGTCCGGTTCGACGCGCCGCTTGATCCACCACACGGCGCCCGTCGAGACCACGAACGCGATCGCGCTGAGGACGTTGATGAGGCCCGTGTCGACGCAGCCGAGCGCGCCCGTCAGGTGGTGGCACCCGATGAACCAGAGGCTGTCCCAGTCGGCGGTGCGCGCGGCGTTGAAGCGGAAGAACCGGCTCCACCCCTCGAACCCGCTCAGCGCGAAGGGGGCGTTCAGGACGAGCCAGGTGGCCGCGGGGGGCGGCGGCCCCGGGGCCGCGCGCCCGGGGGCGCGCCCGCGCCCCCCGGGGGGGGGGAGGGGGCGGGGCGGGAGCGCC
>JBJTHT010000147.1:0-6270 GCA_046094605.1 Actinomycetota bacterium
GGCGGCGGCTGGGGCCCCGCCGCGCGGCGCCGGGGGGGGCGCCGCCCGCCCCCCCCGCGCGCGTGCCCGCCCCCGCGACGAGCGGATGATCGACCACGGTCACGCCCACGCGCGGATGCTACCCCCGGGGGTTGCCACGCCGCGCCGCGCCCCCGGACAATGCCTGCCCATGGTCATCGTGATGCGCGCCGACGCCACCGAGGCGGAGATCGAGGCCGTCGCCGCGCGCGCCCGCACGTCCGGGGGCGAGGCGTTCGTCTCGCGCGGGACCGTCCACACGATCATCGGCCTGGTCGGCGACTCGGGCCGGTTCGAATCGGTCGGGTTCGCGGACCTCGCGGGCGTCGAGCGCGTCATCGTCGTCGGACAGCCGTACAAGATGGTCGCCCGCGACCTGCACGCGCGACCCACGACCGTCTCGATCGGGGGAACCCCGATCGGCCGCGATTCGTTCACCCTCATCGCCGGACCGTGCGCGGTCGAGAGCGCCGAGCAGGCGCAGGCGGCGACCCGCGCCGCCCGCGACGCGGGGGCGCTCGTCCTGCGCGGCGACATCTACAAGCCCCGGACCTCGCCGTACTCGTTCCAGGGGCTGGGGGAGGAGGGTCTCGCGATCCTCGACGCGTGCCGTCGCGACACGGGCCTCCCGATCATCGTGGAGGTCGTGGACGTCCACCACGTCGAGCGCGTCGCGGCCGTCGCCGACTGCCTGCGCGTCGGGACCCGCAACGCCCAGAACTTCGAGCTCCTCAAGGAGGTCGGCCAGGCGCGCAAGCCCGTGATGCTCAAGCGCGGTCTCGCGATGACGATCGACGAGTGGCTGCAGGCCGCGGAGTACGTGGCGCAGCGCGGGAACTCCGAGATCATCCTGTGCGAGCGCGGCATCCGGACCTTCGAGCCGGCGACGCGCAACACGCTCGACCTGGCCGGGATGGCCGTGGCCCAGGCGAAGAGCCACCTGCCGGTCATCGTGGATCCCTCGCACGCCGTCGGCCGCCGCGATCTCGTCGTGCCGATGGCGCTGGCCGCCGTGGCCGCCGGCGCCGACGCCGTGATGGTTGACGTGCACCCCGACCCGGAGACCGCGCTCTGCGACGGCCCCCAGGCGCTCACGCCGCCGCAGGTGAAGGACCTCGGGGAATCGCTCGCGCGCGTGGCGGCCGCGATCGGCCGACCGATGGGCGCGCGCGGCTAGACGATCGGCGTCAGTTCCGCGATCACGCAGGAACCGCGCCAGCGGGCGATCGACTCTCCCGGCGAACCGACCCGGCTGCGCCGGCGGTCGGCGAGAGCCTTGGCCGCCTCGTCCCACTCCGCACCCTCGAGGACGCGCACCGCGGCGGGGAACCCGCCCAGCGCCGTGTCGCGCCCCTTGCGCCGCGTGACGATCTGCACCTCGTGGGAACCGGGGATGCCCGGGATCGACTGCTCCGCGCCCGCTTCCTTCGCGGAGAGCACGTAGATCCGACCGTTCCTGTACGAGAACCAGGCGGGCGCCGACCGGCGGTCGCCGTCGGCGCCCGCCCCGATCCAGATCACGTCGGACTTCTTGAGGCCGTCCTCGATCTCCTTGGAGAGCTTCGCGGGCGCCTGCTGGAGGTACACCGGCACCTCGACCTCGGCGACCACCTCGCCGTCGACGATGAAGGACGCGAGGTGCAGTCCCGTCTCGTCGAAGCGACCGTCCTCGACGACATCGGTCTCGACGGTGAGGTCCATCGAGCCGAGCATGCGGCGCACGACCGGTCCCCAGCGGTACGACATCGTCCCGCTCGGCCCGTAGAAGCGGACCTCCTCGGTCACCATGCCGGTGCCGATCTTCCAGGCCCGGTGCATCGTGAACGGGAACGCCCGGCCCGGGACGCCGGCCAGGTAGATGCCCGCGGCGCCGCGGTCGCCCTCGGCGTCCCAGACGCGCTGGTCGACGACGTTCGCGAAGACGAGTTCCCCGACGGTCACGCGCGCAGGATAGCCGACCGTCCCGGGCCGGGCGTCGCGCCGCTCCGTAGGATGCCCGCGTGGACGCGACCATCGTGCGCGTGACCGCGGACGCCCTGGACCTGCAGGCGGCGGCCGACCTCGTGGCCGACCCCGGGGCGGGCGGCACCGCGGTGTTCTACGGGACGGTGCGCGATCACTCGCCCGCGGGGACCGTCACCGGCCTGCGCTACGAGGCCTGGGAGGAGCTCGCGCTCCGGCGACTCGGCGAGCTCGCCGCCGACCTGCACGCGCGCTGGCCCCTGCGACGCGTCGCGATCCTCCATCGCACCGGCGATCTCGCCGTCGGAGAGATCTCCGTGATCGTCGCGGTCTCCGCGGCTCATCGCGCGGAGGCGTTCGAGGCCTGCCGCGAGGGCATCGAGCGGCTCAAGGATGACGTGCCCGTGTGGAAGCAGGAACGGCTCGTCGACGGCACCGCCGAGTGGGTCCTCGGCAGCTGATGAGCCGCGATCTCGCCGTCGACCTCGGCACGTCGAACCTGCGCGTCGTCCGTGTGGGGGAGGGCATCGTCCTCGACCAGCCCACCGTCGCCGCGATCGACGCCGCCGACGGCACCGTCGTCGCGACGGGCGACGACGCCTGGCAGCACATCGGCGGTCCGACGGGCAGCATCGTGGCCTCCCATCCGATCCGCGGCGGCGTGATCGTGGACTACGAGACGACGCAACGCATGGTCGCCGCCGTGCTCCGCGGACTCGGCCTCCGTCGCATGCAGCGTGCTCGCGTCGTCGCGGCGATCGCGTCCGAGGCCTCCGACGTCGAGCGCCGCGCTGTGCAGGAGGCGATGTCGAACGCTGGCGCGCACGCCGTGACCCTCGTCGAGGAACCCCTCGCCGCGGCGGTCGGCGCCGGCCTGCCCATCTCCGATCCGGTCGGGACCCTGCTCGTGGACATCGGGGGCGGCAAGACGCAGGCCGCGATCCTCGCGCTGGGTGGAGTCATCTCCGTGCGTTCTGCGCGCGTCGGCGGCTGCGACCTCGACGAGGCGATCCGCGTCCACGTGATCGAGCGCTACGGCGTCGAGATCGGCGAGGCCGCCGCCGAGCGCCTGAAGATCGCCTACGGCTCGGCGCTGCCCGTCGTCGAGGGGCGCGTCGCATCCGTCGTGGGCCGCGAACTTGAGACGGGCGTGGAGCGCGAGATCCGCCTGAGCGAGCACGAGATCCGCGCCGCGCTGTCGGAACCCGTCGCGCGGATCGCCGACTGCGTGCGCCGGGTGCTCACCGACGCGCCCGCGGAACTGACGCACGACGTCCTCGAGACCGGCATGTTCCTCACCGGCGGCGGCTCGCTCCTGCGTGGCCTGGACCTGCGGCTGGCGCAGGAGGCGGAGGTCCCGGTGCACCAGACCGACCGCCCGCGCGAGTCCGTCGTGCTCGGTGCGGGCATCATGCTCGAACGCCTCGAGGACTACGGCGTCGGGTTCCAGTTCGTGCGCCGCCGTTCGCAGCGCGCCTGAGCGTTCGCTCCCCGTTGGTACGCTGGCCCTTCCGGCAGAGAGGAACCGCATGTCCATGGCTCCCGCGGTGAACCGCTGGCCGCGCCGTGTCGTCCTCGGACTGGTCGGCATCGCCGTCGCCTTCACCGCGCTCTCCGGTCCGATCGTCGACTACCTGTGGTTCGACGAGGTCGGGTTCCGGTCGGTGTTCCTGACGACGCTCCGCACGCGGTTCCTCCTCGGGGCGGCCTTCGGCGTCGCCTTCTTCGCCGTCCTCTACGCGAACGTGCTCATCGCGCGCCGCCTCGCGCCGCCGGTACGTCCCGCCTTCGGGTTCGACCCGATCGCGCGCTACCGCGCCGCCCTCGATGCCGTCGCGCGGTGGCTCCTGCCGCTCGCGGCCGCCGCGGTCGCGCTCGTCGTGGGCCTCGGCGCCTCGACGGAGTGGCGGACCTTCCTGCTGTGGCGCAGCGGCTCCGGCGTGCCGTTCGGGACCGTCGATCCGCTGTTCTCCCGCGACATCGGCTACTACGTGTTCACGCTGCCGTGGCTCCGTTTCGTGCAGTCGTGGCTCTACTCCGCGCTCGTCGGCGTGCTCGTCCTCACGGCCGTCGCCCACCTGGTGTGGGGCGGCATCCGGCCCGAGGCCCCGGGCCTCGACGAGAAGGTCACGCCGCAGTGCAAGGCGCACCTCTCGGTGCTGCTGGGCCTCGTCGTCCTCGTGAAGGCCTGGGGCTACGTCCTCGGGCAGTACGCGCTCGTCACGTCCCGCCGCGGCGTGGTGACCGGCGCGTCGTTCACCGACATCGAGGCGCAGCTCCCGGCGCTGCGGCTCCTCGCGATCGTCGCGGTCGTGTGCGCGGTGCTGTTCCTCGTGAACATCCGTCTGCGCGGATGGGCGCTGCCCGCCCTCTCGGTGGCGCTCCTCGCGTTCGTCGCCGTGGTGGCGGGGGCGGCCTACCCGGCCTTCGTGCAGCGGTTCCGCGTGGCCCCGCAGGAGCTCCAGCGTGAGCGTCCCTACATCGAACGCAACATCGAGGCCACGCGCGACGCGTTCGGGCTGACCGCGATCGACGTCGCGGACCGCACCGTCGGCGATGCCGTGACGACGGAGGAGGCGCAGGCCGACGCCACCGTCCTCGCGAACATCCGCGTCTGGCGCCCCGACGTCCTCCAGGACAGCCTCAAGTCGCTCCAGCGCATCAAGCAGTACTACGAGTTCGCCGACGTGGACGTGGACCGCTACGTGATCGGCGGCCAGCGCCGCGTCGTGATGCTCAGCGCGCGCGAGATCTCGCAGGCCGGCATCCCCGGCGGCGGCGGGACCTGGCAGAACCGCCACCTCGTCTTCACGCACGGGTTCGGCGCGGTCGCGTCGTCGGTGAACACCGCGACACCCGAGGGCGCCCCGGTCTTCACGCTGAAGGACATCCCGCCCGTCGGCCAGCCCGCGCTCACGGGTGACGGCCAGCGCATCTACTTCGGCGAGTTCTCCGACGTCCCGTTCGTCGTCGTGAGGTCCGGCGCGAAGGAGCTCGATTACCAGGGCATCCCGGGCGACGATCAGGCGCAGGCCACGACGACCTACGAGGGGAGCGGGGGCATCCCCGTCGGCGGCCTCGCGAGCCGAGCGCTGTTCGCGTGGCGCTACCGCGACGTGAACCTGCTCATCTCGAGCCTCATCCGACCCGAGAGCCGCATCATCATCCGCCGCGCGATCGCCGAGCGCGTCCCGCGCATCGCGCCGTTCCTCACCTACGACGCCGACCCGTACGCGGCCATCGTCGACGGCCGACTCGTGTGGATCTGGGACGCCTACACGACGACCGACGCCTACCCCTATGCCCAGCACGTGGACCTGCAGGACGTGACGACGCCCTCGATCGTCGGTCCCTCACCGGTCGGCACCGTGAACTACATCCGCAACCCGGTGAAGGCCGTCGTGGACGCCTACGACGGCTCCGTGACGCTCTACCTCGTCGACGAGACCGATCCGATCGCGCTCGCCTGGTCGCGGGCGTTCCCCCACCTGTTCACGCCGGGATCGGAGGCGTCCGAGGACCTCCGCGCGCACTTCCGCTACCCCGAGAACCTCTTCCAGGTGCAGGCCGCGCAGTACGGCGTCTACCACGTGACCGATCCCACCGTGTTCTACGGGAACCAGGACGCGTGGCAGATCGCCGCGGACCCCACGCGGGCCACGCAGTTCGGCCTCACGCCGATGCGTCCGTACTACCTGCTGCTGCGCCTCCCGGGCGAGACCCAGGAGGGCTTCGTCCTCGTCATCCCGTTCACACCGCAGGGACGCCAGAACCTCGTCTCCTGGATGGTCGCGCGCTCCGATCCGGGCAGCGGCTACGGCGAGATCGTCGCGTACCAGTTCCCGTCCGGGCAGAACGTCGACGGTCCGGAGCAGGTCTTCGCGCGCATCAACCAGGATCCGCGGTTCTCGACCGAGCGGACGCTGCTCGGCCAGGGCGGTTCGTCGGTGGAGTTCGGCGACTTCCTCGTGATCCCCGTCGGGCAGTCGCTCCTCTACGTGCAGCCCGTCTACGTGTCCTCCGCCGCCAACGCGATCCCGGAACTCAAGCGTGTGCTCGTGGTGAACGGCGGCGAGATCGGTATCGGCACCACGCTCCAGGCCGCGCTCGGCGCGCCGCACCCGCCGTCAGCCCTGGGTCGAACCCCCGGAGAGCTGCACGGCCTGCGCGATCGCCGCCTGCGCCTTCCCGATCTCGGACTGGTAGGTCGCGAGGTCGCCGGCGCGCAGCGCCACCTCGGCGGCGTCGAAGTGGCCGACGGCCTCCTGCAGCAGCGCGCGGACGCGTTCG
>JBJTHT010000148.1:0-4399 GCA_046094605.1 Actinomycetota bacterium
TCGCCGACATCTTCGAGGTGCGCGGGATGCTCCGGGCGGATCGACCGGCGGCGGAGCCGCCGCGCATCGACGGACGCGTCGTGACGTTCGCGACGATCGTGAACCCGCCGTGCACCGCGGCGGCGGCGTTGTCCGGATGTCCCTCGATCGCCGCGGCGGCGGCGAGGACCGCGGACGGTTCGGCGTCCTGCCCTGCCAGCGCGCGGCCGAGGAGGACACCCGCCACGACGGCGGCCGCCGAGGAACCGAGGCCCCGCTCGAGCGGGATCGCGTTGCGACCCGCGAGCCCGAAGGCGGGCGCGCCCGGCGCGATCGCACGGATCGTGCGCGAGACGAGATCCGATCCGTCGGTCGGGAGGTCGGTCGCGCCCTCGCCCTCCCACGACACGCCGGTGGTTCCGGTGTCGAGCGTCACCTCGTTCACGAGGTCGAGCGCGAGGCCGAACGCGTCGAACCCGGGGCCGACGTTGGCGGCGGTCGCGGGGACGACGGCGGTGAGGCGCATCAGAGCCCCAGTTCGCGCGCGATCGCGTCGGCGTCGACGGGGACCGGGACCGGTCCCCCGACGCCCGCGATCGCGCGCTCCGGATCCTTGAGCCCGTGGCCGGTCAGCACGCAGACGATCGTCTGACCCGCGGGCACCTTGCCATCACGCGCGAGCGCCAGCAGGCCCGCGACCGACGCGGCGGAAGCGGGTTCCGCGAACACGCCCTCGAGGGGAAGGCGGCGGTAGGCGTCGAGGATCGCGTCGTCGGGGACGGCGATGATCTCGCCGCCCGAGCGCGTCGCCGCGTCGACGGCCTGCTGCCACGATGCCGGGTTCCCGATGCGGATCGCCGTCGCGATGGTCTCGGGGTCGGGGACGGGACGTCCGAGCACGATCGGTGCGGCGCCCTCCGCCTGGACGCCGACGAGGCGCGGACCGCGGTCGATGACGCCGGCCGCGACGTACTCGTCGTAGCCCATGCCGTGGCTCGTGATGTTGCCCGCGTTGCCGACGGGAACGACGTGGAGGTCCGGCGCGCGGCCGAGCGCGTCGCAGACCTCGAACGCGAGCGTCTTCTGGCCCTGGAGGCGGTACGGGTTCACGGAGTTCACGAGGGTGATCGGGTGACGCGCGGCGAGATCGCGGGTCACCGCGAGGGCGTCGTCGAAGTTCCCATCGACCTCGAGGACGCGCGCGCCGTGGGCGAGCGTCTGCGCGATCTTGCCGAGCGCGACCTTCCCCTTCGGCACGAGGACGGCGCACGTGACGCCCGCACGGCCCGCGTACGCGGCGGCGGAGGCGCTCGTGTTCCCGGTCGACGCGCACACGACGGCGCGTGCGCCTTCCTCGATCGCTTTCGACATCGCGAGGGTCATGCCCCGGTCCTTGAACGAGGCGGTCGGGTTCGCGCCCTCGACCTTGAGGTAGACGTCCCCGCGGAGGCACTCCGACAACGAGGCCGACCGCACGAGCGGTGTGCCACCTTCGAGGAGCGTCACGACCGGGGTCGACGACGAGACCGGCAGGCGGTCCCGGTACTCCTCGATGACCCCGCGCCAGGGCTTCACGCGCCGCCCACCACCCGCAGGACGCTCCGCACCTCGCGGACGGCAGGGAGTCCCGCGAGCTCGCCCGCGGCCGCCTGGAACGCACCCTCACCGGCGCGGTGGGTGACGAACACGAGCCGCGCGTCCTCGCCCACGCCCTCCTGCCACGCGTCGCGGATCGAGACACCGTGGTCGGCCAGCACACGCGCGATGTCGGCGAGGGCACCGGGTCGGTCGACGACGAGCAGCGTGATGAGGAACTGCCCCTCGCCCTCGGCCATCGGCCGAACGGAACCCTCGTGGGTGCAGGTGCAGCCGATCCCCCGCGTGCCCGCGCGCAGGTTCCGCGCGGCCTCGACGATGTCGCCGACGACCGCGGTGGCCGTGGGCGCGCCGCCCGCGCCGCGACCGGAGAACATCAGTTCCCCGATGTTGGGGCCTTCCACGAAGACCGCGTTCGTCGCGTCGCGGACGGACGCGAGCGGATGCGCCATCGGGACGAGCGCCGGGTGGACGCGCGCCGCGATCCGTCCGTCCGCACCGAGGTCGCCGATGGCCAGCAACTTCACGACGTAGCCGAGGCGCCGCGCCGTCCGGATGTCGTCGGCGGTCACGCGGGCGATACCCTCGCGATACACCTCGCTCCCGGTGACGCGCGCCCCGAACGCGATCGACGCGAGGATCGCGCACTTGGCGGCGGCATCGTGGCCGTCCACGTCGGCGGTGGGATCGGCCTCGGCGTACCCGAGGCGCTGGGCCTCCGCGAGCGCGTCGCCGAGCTCGCTCCCCTCCTCGGTCATCCGCGTGAGGACGTAGTTGGTCGTGCCGTTCACGATGCCGAGGAACCGCGTGACGCGCTCGCCGGCGAGCGACTCCTTGAGGGGCCGGATCAGCGGGATCCCGCCGCCGACCGCGGCCTCGAACAGCAGATCGCGGCCCGCCGCATCGGCCGCGTCGAAGACGGCGCGGCCCTCGGCGGCGAGGAGTTCCTTGTTGGCGGTGACGACCGGCTTGCCGGCGGCGAGGGCGCGCAGCACGAGGTCGCGTGCCGGCGCGACGCCGCCCATCAGTTCCACCACGATGTCGACGGCGGGATCGTCCACGACCGAGGAGGGATCGGTCGTGATGCGCGCCGCGTCGATACCGCGGTCGCGCCCGGCGTCGCGCACGGCGACGCGCACGACCTCGAGCGGACCGCCGGCGCGGCGCTCGATGTCGGCGCGGTGCTCCTCGAGGAGGCGCAGCACCGCGCCGCCCACGGTCCCGCAGCCCAGCATCCCGATGCGCGTCACACGTCCTCCCCCAGCCAGCGGCCCATCATGATCTCGTCCACGAACCCGTCGGGGCGCTGGGAGTGGCGCACGAGCCTGCCCTCCTCCGCGAACCCGAAGCGCGCGTAGAGCGCTCGGGCCGCCTCGTTGTCCGGGTAGACCGACAGTTCCACCTTGCGGACGCCGACCTCGGCTGCCCATCGGAGCGCCTCGGCCAGCAGCGCGGCGCCGACGCCCCGCCCGCGCGCGGCGGCCGCGACGAACATCCCGAAGGTCGCCACGTGCGAGGTCGCGTCCTGGCCCTCGCGGACGATCCGCAGGCTCCCCACGACGGCGCCGGCGCTCTCCGCGACGAGGTACGCACCGTCGCCCGTCCACGAGGCGCGGGCGTTGCGCCGCACGTCGGCCACCGTGCGGGTGACGCGGCGCGTACGGATCCATCGCCCCTCCGCCGCCACCTCGCGCCAGAGCGCGTGCAACGCCCGCGCGTCGCGCGGTCGCGCGGGGCGGATCAGGACGCCGACGGAACCCTCAGTCCGCATCGAGCCGCTCCATGGACTCCGGCGCGGACACCCCGACGAGGCCGAGCGCGTTGCCGATCGCGACCTTCGCGGCGCGGGCGAGCCACAGGCGCGCGGCGGCCAGCGCCGGTTCCTCGCCGACGACCCGGCAGTCGGCGTAGAACCGGTGGAACGCCGCGGCGAGATCCTGCACGTAGTGGACGATGCGGTGCGGTGCGCGCAGGTCCGCGGCGACGAGCACCTGGCCGGGCAGGTCCGCGATGCGGCGCAGCAGTTCGACCTCGGCCTCCGTCGCGAGGTGATCCAGGTCGGCCTCCCCGAGCGCCCCCGCGTCCACGCCCCGCTCCTCGGCCGTGCGCAGCACGCTCGCGATCCGCGCGTGCGCGTACTGCACGTAGAACACCGGGTTGTCCATGGTCTGGCGCGCCGCGAGGGCGAGGTCGATCTCGATCGGGGAATCGCCCGACCGCGAGAGGAGGAGGAACCGC
Source organism: Actinomycetota bacterium (assembly GCA_046094605.1). Lineage (GTDB taxonomy): Bacteria > Actinomycetota > UBA4738 > UBA4738 > HRBIN12 > JBJTIF01. Next base: position 3,814 of record JBJTHT010000148.1, read on the forward strand.
GCCGCGTCCGCGCCGATCTCGTCGAGGAGCTCGTCGAGCGTGACGAAGGTGCCGCCGCGCTTGCTCATCGCGACGGCCTGGCCGTCGCGCACGAGCGACACCCACTGGTAGAGGATGATCTCGAGCGCCTCGGGGTCGTGACCGAGCGCCTGCGCCGCGCCGCGCACGCGCGCGACGTCGCCGTGGTGGTCCGCGCCCCACACGTAGACGAGCCGGTCGAAGCCGCGCGCGAACTTCCGCCCCAGGTAGGCGCAGTCCGCGGCGAAGTAGGTCGGCGAGCCGTTGGACCGGATTAGGACGCGGTCCTTGTCGTCACCGAACGCGGTGGAGCGGAAGAACACCGCGCCCTCGGCGTCGTAGGCGTACCCCCGCTCGCGGAGCGTCGCGACGGCGCGGTCGATGTCGCCGGCCTCGTGGAACTCGCGTTCCGAGACGTAGGAGTCGTAGACGACGCCGAAGCGCCCGAGCGACGCGCGGATCATCGCGAGGACCCGTTCGGCGCCCTCGGCGCGCCAGACCATGGACAACCCGGTGTTCTACGTGCAGTACGCGCACGCGCGTATCGCGAGCGTGCTGCGCACGGCCG
>JBJTHT010000149.1:0-3924 GCA_046094605.1 Actinomycetota bacterium
CCTCGGGGCGTCCCGACGGCAGACCGCCGCCCGGCCCGGCGGCGGCGGCCCCCCCGCCGCCCGCCGCCGCCGGCACCTCCACGGCGACGAACAGCCGCCGCTGCGGCATCAGCGGATCGGCCCCGCCGGGAGCTCGCGTCCCTCGAGATGACGACGCACGAGATCGAGCGCGTGCTGCGTCGCCCACCGCCGGACGGCGTCGCGTTCCCCCGGCGTGCGGAGCATGCGCCGGTGCGAGACGCCGTCGGCGTCGAGACCGAGCCACACGGTTCCCGGCGGAACGCCCTCCTGCGCGTCGGGGCCCGCGACGCCGGTGAGCGCGACCGCGACGTCGGCCCCGAAGAGGCGGCGGGCGCCCGCGGCCATCGCCGCGGCGCAATCCCCCGAGACGACGCCGTGCGCGGCGATGATCGCGGGGTCGACGTGCAGGACGGAGGCCTTCGCAGGCGTCGCGTACGTGACCGCGCTCCCGAGGAACACGCCCGATGCACCGGGCACCGCCGTGATGCGCGAGCCAAGCAGGCCGCCGGTGAGCGATTCCGCGGCCGCGAGCGTCATCGAGCGCTCAACGAGCAACCGGACGACCGCCTCCTCGAGGTCCTCGCCTCGCGCGGAGAACACGGCGTCGCCGAGGCGACGCACGATCTCATCGGCGACGGGCGCGATCGCCGCCTCGCCCGCCGCGCGGTCCTCGCCGCGCGCGGTGAGGCGAACCTTCACCTCGCCGCCACCCGCGAGGTAGGCGATCGTCGGGTTCCGTGATGCGACGAAGAGATCCTCGAGCAGCTCCGCGGTCCGCGACTCCGCGATGCCGGTGCAGCGGATCACGCGCGACACGAGGACGCTCCCGCCGGCGAGCGCGCCCAGTTCCGGCAGGACCGTGACGAGCATCATGTCGCGCATCTCCGCGGGGACGCCCGGCAAGGCGTAGACCCGCGTTCCACCGACGGTCGCGGCCAGGCCCGGTGCCGTGCCGAGCCGCGCCGGGATCGGCGTCGCGCCGCGGGGCACGTCGGCCTGGGCGAGGTTCGAGAGCGGCATGTCCCGGGCGAGCGTCGCGAAGCGCTCGCGGAGCGCGCCCTCGAGTGCCGGGTCGCGCTCGAGTTCCACCCCCATGACCTCGGCCAGACACGCGCGTGTGATGTCGTCGCCGGTCGGACCGAGGCCGCCCGTCACGATCACCGCGTCGGACCGCCCGATCGCGAGGCGCAGCGCCTCCACGATGCGTTCGCGGTTGTCGCCGACGACCTGGTGGTGCAGGACGTCCACGCCGATGCCGGCGAGGCGCTCCGAGAGCCACTGCGCGTTCGTGTTCGCGATCTGGCCGAGGAGGAGCTCCGTGCCGATGGCGACGAGTTCCGCGCGCATCAGGGCGTCCCCGCGGGCGTCGCCGAGGGCGTCGCCGATGGACCCGACACGGTCACGGATCCGGAGACGGAGCCGGACGGCATCGGCGTGCCGGGCGCGGATGGATCGACGGAGGGCGTCGGCGAGAGGGCGGCATCGCCCGGGAGGTAGGTGTAGGTCCACGGCACACCGGCGGCGCCCGGCGTCCCGAGGTCCACGCCGTTGACGACGACGTTCACCGAGGACCCCTCGTCGAGCGCCAGGACGATGCGACCGTCGGCCTCGAACGACCGGCTCTCCCCCGTCACGAGGTCGAAGCGTCGAGGTTCTCCGTCATCGGCCGTGACCGTGATGCCGACGTCGCGCTGCGCCGTCACAGCGAGCAGCAGCCCGGTCGTCGCCGCCGAGGGCGTCGGTGCGCCCGTCGGGACCGCGAGATCGGCGGGGTCGGGAGAACCCTGTCGTGCGGAGAGCACGCCGAGCGCGGCGGCCAGGACGAGGACGACCGCGGCGCCGGTACGGGCGAAGCGCTGACCGTCGCGGCCCTTGACGATGACCGTCTCCTCCATCGGCGGCGGGGCGTCGTCCCCCGTGGGGATGGCCCGCTGGAACTGCTCGACGAGGCGTTCGGCGGGGAGACCGAGGTAGCGCGCGTACGTGCGGATGAACCCGCGCACGTGGGTGGCGCCACGGAAGGGGCCGAAGCGCTCGTCCTCGAGCGCCTCGAGGATCTCGGGGCGGATACGCGTGTCGCGCGCCGCCTCATCGACCGACACGCCGAGGGTGACGCGCGCCCGACGGAGCGCGGCCCCGACGCCCGTGGAACGCTGCACGCGCGCCTCCTCGTCCGGGGAACCGGCCCGCGCACGGCCGGACGCGGGCAGTATAGGGAGCGCTCCCGGTCAGCCGGAGCGCGGCGCGCGCGACTCCTCCCACTCCTCCCAGGTGAGCAGGACGTCGCGGGCCTTGGAGCCCTGCGAGGGACCGACGACCCCGCGCTCCTCGAGGAGGTCCATCAGCCGCCCGGCGCGGGCGAACCCGACCTTGAGCTTGCGCTGGAGCATCGAGGTCGAGCCCAGTTGCGAGCGGACGATGAGCTCCGCGGCCTGTTCGAGCAGGTCGTCGTCGCTCCCCGGTTCGACCTCCTCGACCATCGACGGGGGCAGGCCCTTGCCGTCGATGTGCACCTCGTAGATGGGTTCCCGCTGTTCGCGGATGAACCGCGCGACGTCGGCGATCTCATGCTCGGTCACCCACGCGGCCTGCAGGCGGAACGGCTTCGAGGCCGTCGAGGGCGCGAACAGCATGTCTCCGTGGCCGACGAGCCGCTCGGCGCCGTTCATGTCGAGGATCACCCGCGAATCCGCCTGGGACGACGTCATGAGCGCGATGCGCGAGGGGATGTTCGCCTTGATGAGCCCGGTGACCACATCCACGGACGGGCGCTGCGTGGCGACGACGAGGTGGATGCCTACCGCGCGGGCCATCTGTGCGATGCGGCAGATCGCGTCCTCCACGTCGCGCGGCGCGACCATCATCAGGTCGGCGAGCTCGTCGATCACGACGACCAGGTAGGGGAAGTCGGTGACGTCGCCCTCGCGGCCCGGCGGGATGCGCAGGGTTCCCTCGCGGAGCCCGAGGCGGTAGCCGTCGATGTCGCGGACGCCGACCATCGAGAGCAGCTCGTAGCGGTGCTCCATCTCGCGGACGACCCAGGCGAGCGCTTCGGCGGCGCGCTTCGGATGCACGATCACGGGCATCAGCAGGTGCGGGACATCGGCGTAGTGCGAGAGCTCGACGCGCTTGGGATCGACGAGGACGAGCTTCACCTCGTCCGGTGTGGCGCGGACGAGGATCGACGTGATGAAGCAGTTGATGAGCGAGGACTTGCCGGCGCCCGTCGCGCCCGCGATGAGCAGGTGGGGCATCTTCGTCAGGTTCACCAGCTGGGACCGCCCGTGCACGTCCTTGCCGAGCGCGACCGAGAGCGGGTGGCGGTCGTCCCGCGCGGCCTTCGACCGGAGCACGTCGCCGAGGACGACGAAGTCGCGGACCTTGTTCGGGACCTCGACGCCGATCGCCGAGCGGCCGGGGATCGGCGCGATGATCCGGACGTCGGGCGTGGCGAGGGCGTAGGCGATGTCGTCGGCCAGCGCGAGGACCTTGTTCACCTTCGTACCGGCCTCGACCTCGACCTCGTAGAGCGTGACCGTCGGCCCGCGATGCGCGGCGGGGACGCTCGCGGCGACACCGAACGTGCGGAACGTCCGCTCGAGGGCCTCGACCGTGTGTTCCTCGTCGTCGCCGGATCCGCCACCCTCTGGCCCCACGCGCAGCAGGTCGAGCGGCGGGAGTTCGTAGTCGCCGGGGTCGGCGCGCACGACCGGGACGGTGGACGCGTCGTCCTCCTCCTCGACCGCCTCGTCCACCTCGTCGAACGCTTCGTCATCGGTCGGCGCCTCTTCGACGACCGCGGGCTCCTCGTCGAGGATCTCCCCCGTCGCGAGATCCACGAGGGCGTCGACGCCGTCGAGGGGCGCGGGGTTGCCCACGCCGAGGGTGACGCGCGCCCGACGG
>JBJTHT010000150.1:0-11026 GCA_046094605.1 Actinomycetota bacterium
GGCCTGACCTCCACCACCCGGGCTTCCCCGGGTGTTACCGTCGCGAGACCCCATGAAGCGCCGCACCATCCTTCCCCTGATCCTCGTCGCGTCCCTCGCGGCCTCGGTCCTCGGTCCGTGGGCCCCCGGCGCGAGCGCGGAGTCCTCCTTCACCTTCTTCGGGTCCGGCTACGGCCACGGCATCGGCATGTCGCAGTGGGGCGCGTTCGGCCTCGCGAAGGCGGGTTGGGTGGCCGAGGACATCGCGACGCACTACTACGCCGAGACCGAGATCTCCCCGCTCGGCGAGACCGAGCCGATCCGCGTCGGGCTGGCCAACGGCAAGACCGCCTTCTCGTTCACCGCCGTCGGCGGCCCCGTGTCGATCACGGTCGGTGATGCCGAGATCGGGCAGATCCCCGACGGCGCCACGTGGAGCGTCGTGCCGAACGGTCGTGCCTTCGACGTGCGCGACGCGAGCGGGACCCCGATCGGCGCGCCCGTCGGCGACGCCACGACGCCCGTCGTGCTCGTCCCCGGCGACGCGCGGGTCAAGGTCGTCGAGCTGGGCCGGACGTACGGACGCGGCCAGCTGGAGGTCGGTCTGCACCTCTGCGGCACGACGTGTCGGATCCGCCTGGTCGTGGTCGTCCCGATCGAGCAGTACCTCTACGGGCTCGCCGAGGTGCCCGCGTCGTGGCCCGTCGAGGCGCTCAAGGCGCAGGCGATCGTCGCGCGGACCTACGCGGCGACGAAGGCACGCACGTCGCAGCATCGGAGTCCCTGCGACTGCGCGATCTACGCGAGCACGGTGGATCAGGTCTACGCGGGGTGGGACAAGGAGTCGTCGGTCGGGGCCTCGCGGTGGATCGCGGCCGTCGACGCGACCGTCGGCGAGGTCGTCACCTACCAGGGGCAGACGATCCAGGCGTTCTACATGACCTCGAGCGGCGGCTACACGGAGGACAACGAGAAGCAGTGGGGCGGGGTCCCGATCCCGTATCTGCGCGGCGTGTGCGATCCGGGCGACTACGTGCCGCAGAACCCGAACGCGACGTGGACCGTCACGTTCTCGGCGACGGACCTCACGACGAGATTGAACCTGAACGTCGGGACGATCACGGGCTTCACCGTGGGGACGCGCGGCGTGTCGGGGCGGATCATCTCGGTCACCGTGACCGGGGACGCGGGGACCACGACGGTGAGCGGGAGCACCCTGCAGTCGCGCCTCGCGCTCCGCGACGATCGCGTGTGGATCGGCAAGGACCTGCTGGTGCGCGACGCGATCCGTACGAAGTACGACGCCCTGCGATGCGCGCCCGGCCAGGCGACGAGTCCCGCGATGCTCGTGAAGGACGGTCTGCGGCAGAAGTTCGAGCGGGCGCAGATGTTCCAGGGACCCGGGCTCGGCGCGTACGCCCTGTCGGGGCCGATCCTCGACTTCTACCTCTCCAAGCGCGGCCCGCGCGGCACCCTCGGGTTCCCCATCTCGGACCTGCGCACCCTCACGAACGGCTCGCTGCGGGTGCGGTTCCAGGGCGGAACCGTGACGTGCAAGACGGACGGGACGTGCCGCATCGGGACGGGTACGTCGACGACCGTGAGCCCGTCGCCCTCGCCATCCCCGTCCCCGTCGCCGAGCCCGACGATCTCGCCCAGCCCGAGCGCATCGCCGACGCCGTCGGCCTAGCTACATCTGCGCGCCGGGCTCCGGTGCTTCGCCGAGGTACTGCTCGCTCGCGTACGCGGGGAACGCCTGCCGCGCCGAGAACCCGAACGCCGCCGCGGGGTCGATGCTCGCGCAGGTCTGGAGACGGTGCCACGACACGAGCGCCATCTGCGTGCCGCTCGGCAGGGCGCCCGCCGGCCCCTCGCCGGGGTAGTCGTACGGCGCGACGATGACGCGCGCGCCGGCCTCGTCGTAGCGGCTGTAGAGGTCGGTGAGCGCGCGGATGTCCTCGGCGGGCGCATCGGGCGCGTACCAGATGATCACGCCGCCGTGCTCCAGGGAGTGGATCGCCATCCCGAGGTCGGGCGCGCGGTCGTAGACGCCGGCCGCGAGCGGGGCCGGGTCGTGCGGCCCGGAGGTCGGGGGGATGCTGGGGTAGTCGGCGATCGGCGGCATGTCGGCGACCTCCTCGGAACCCGTGTGCGACCGGTCGAGGGCCTCCGGCTGATAGGCGGGAACCGTCTGGACCGTCGAGCACCCGGCGTCGGTCGCGGCCTGCGTGGACGAGGCGAGGAGCGCCGTGAGGTCGGTCGGCGCGGGCTCCGAGGCGGGTTCGCGCGTGACCACGACGACGACCGCCGCGATCGCGACGAGGCCGACGACGAGCAGTCCGATCGTGCGGTTGCGCGCGGACCGCTGTGCGGATGCCGCAGCCTGACGCCGTTCCAGACGGGCCTGCGCCCGTCGTTCCGCCTTCGTGGGTCGCGTTGCCACCGGTTCCTCCTCGCCCGAGAGGCGGAAGGATAGCGCAGGGCGAAACCGCGCCGGGGTCGTTGCATCGGCCCCCCGCCGACCGGATACTGCGGCCCTTCCCCGCGACCCACCAATGCACGGAGCCCGTCCGCCGGGGAGGAAGGGGCCCCGCGGTTCGTGCTCCCTCGAGAACGGAGGGTGCATGGCAGTCAAGGAAGCCCGCTTCGGCGGCATGCTTGACCAGCTCTTCAAGATCTCCGCGCGGGGGTCCTCGGTACGCACCGAGGTCATCGCCGGGATCACGACGTTCCTGACGATGGGGTACATCCTCTTCGTCAACCCGTCGATCCTCGGTCTGGGCGGGGACGGACTCCCGTTCGCACAGGTCCTCTCGGTGACCGCCCTCGCGGCCGGCGTGATGACCCTCGCGATGGGGATCTTCGGGAACTACCCGTTCGCGATCGCGGCCGGGCTGGGCCTGAACGCGTTCGTCGCCTACGCGCTCGTCGGCGGGGGACTCACCTTCCCGCAGGCGATGGGCGTCGTCGTGGCCGAGGGGCTCCTCATCACGCTCCTCGTGATCACGGGCGTCCGGGAGGCCATCGTGGACGCGATCCCGATGGACCTCAAGCGCGCGATCGGCATCGGCATCGGCGCGTTCATCGCCCTGATCGGCCTCGTCGAGGCCGGCATCGTGAGCCCGGAGGGTGCGACGCCGCTCGCGCTCGGGGCGAACCTCACGAGCCAGCCCGTCGCGGTGTTCCTCGTCGGCTTCATCATCACGGCGGGGCTCGTCGCGCGGAGGGTCAAGGGTGCGCTGCTGATCGGCATCGTCGCATCGACCGCGATGGCGGTCCTCGTCGGGGTGTCCAGCCTGCCCGACGCCGTCGTCGCGATGCCGGACTTCACGCTCCTCGGGAAGTTCGACTTCTCGTTCTTCGAGGTGCTCGGCTGGGGCACGGCGCTCGCCGTCATCGTCTCGGTCGCGCTGTCGGACTTCTTCGACACGATGGGGACCGTCATCGGCATCGGCGGCGAAGCGAACCTGCTCGACAAGGACGGCAAGCTCCCGGGGATGCGCAACGTGCTCCTCGTGGACTCGCTCGCGGCGGTGGTCGGCGGCCTCACCTCGTCGTCGTCGAACACCACCTACATCGAGAGCGCGTCGGGCGTCGCGGAGGGTGGCCGCACCGGCCTCACGTCGGTGGTCACCGGTCTGCTCTTCCTCGCGGCGATGTTCGTCTCACCGCTCGCCGGCGTCGTCCCGGCGCAGGCGACCGCACCGGCGCTCGTCATCGTGGGCTACTTCATGATGACCCTCGTCAAGGACATCAAGTGGTCGGACCCGGGGATCGGCATCCCGGCGCTCCTCACGATCCTCCTGATGCCCTTCACGTACTCGATCACCAACGGCGTGGGTGCCGGATTCCTCGCCTACGTCGTGATCGCGGCGCTCCGCGGGAAGGCCGAGGAGGTCCACTGGCTGCTGTGGATCGTCGCGGCCGTGTTCGCCTGGTACTTCGTGCACGGCGCCATCTAGTCGGCGCGGAACAGGAACCTCGACAGGTCCAGCGGGGGCCGCGGCGACGCCGCGGCCCCCGCGGCCTTCCCGGCCGCGACCGTCCCGAGCGCGAACCACCCGTCGGCCATCCCGAGGGCCGCGCGCGTCTCCTCCTGGCAGAAGAGCGTCGAGGAGATCCAGCAGGAACCGTGCCCCTGCGCGTGGAGCGCGAGCATCAGGTTCTGGATCGCGGCGCCGCCGGAGAGCAGGAACATCGTCCGCTCGGCCTCCGCCCGTTCCGCATCCGCGTAGGGGTGGGCGCCGTCGAACCGCACGAACGGGACGAAGAGCGCCGGTGCGGCCCCGAGCACGGCGTCGGAGCGGGCGAGTCGGCGCGCGATCGTCGTCGGATCCACGCCGTCGCGCTCGAGGTCCCCACGCCATGCGTCGGCGAGCGCGCCGAGGAGACGCCGCTTCGCCGCCGGCGCGGTCAGCACGACGAAGGCCCACGGCCTCGTGTGGTGCGGCGCCGGCGCGGTGCACGCGGCGCGCACGGCCTCCTCGAGCACGGCGTCCGGAACCGGTTCGTCGGCGAAGGCGCGGATCGTGCGGCGCGCCGAGACGCTCAGGAGGGGTGACTCCCGGAACAGGTCGCCCTCCGGTGTGCGCACGAGCACGCTCGCGGGCGCCGGCGGCGCGACGCGCACGTCCACGCCGCGGACGAGCGCCGCCGGCACCCGCGCGGCCTTCCCCATCACGAGGCCGCTCGCAGCCGCGACCTCGTCGGCGAGGGCGACGACGGTCGCCTCGAGTTCCCGTCCGGCGTGGTCGCGCGTCCCCCGCAGGTCCACGAGCGCCGGGAGCCCCGCGCAGCCGATCGCGACGTTCACGACACCCTCGCGCCAGGCCCGGCCGAAGGTGTCGGTGACGACGACGGCGAGGTCGCGTCCGGTGCGCTCCCGGAGGCCCGCGCGGATCCGTTCCGCGCTGGCGTCGGGGTCCTCGGGCAGGAGCGTGAGGAACCCCGGAGCGACGTTCGACGCGTCCACCCCGGCGTTCGCGCACACGAACCCGTGGCGCGTCTCGGCGATGACGAGATCGTCCCGACGGGCCACGACGCGACGGGTCTCGCGGTCCACCCACGCGGAACGGCCCTCGCCCTCCTCGGCGACGACGCGGCCCTCGGCCTTCGAGACGATCTTCTGGGTCACGGCGACGACGTCGCCGTCGCGCGCGTCGGCGAGGAGCGGCGCGAGCAGCGCGGCGAGGTCGTCGCCGTCCCGGACCTCGGGGAGCCCCGCGAGCGGTCGGACCTCGAGCGTCACGCCACGAGCTCCAGGACCGCGCGCGCGACGGCGGTCGCGACCTCGTCGTCGGTCATGATCGTGTCGGTCACGCCGACGCGCAGGTCCATCGCGGCCAGGGTGGGAGCGAGTCCGCGGTCGCGCTCGTCGATCAGCCAGCCGCCCAGGACGCCCTCGTAGCGACCCGCGGCGCCGATCGCGCTCACCTCGGCGCCGACGACGGGCAGGAGCCGGTCCGCCATCCCGCCGAGCGGCGCGCCGGCCACGATGCCCGAGACCCCGACGACCGTCGGCCGGCGCGCCGCGAGCGCCGCGCGGACGCCGGGGACCGCGCGGATCGGGCCGATCGACGCCACGGGGTTCGACGGACAGATGACGACCGCATCGGCGTCGGCGATGGCGTCGAGGACGCCGGGGGCCGGACGCGCGGCGGCGGCCCCCTCGTAGCGGATCGCGAGCACGGGGTCGTGGCCGCCGCCGCGCACCCAGTACTCCTGGAAGTGGAGGTCGCGCTCGGATCCCGGTTCCCCGACGGTCACGCGCGTCGTCACGTCGTCGTCGCTCATCGGGAGCAGCCGGACGTCGAGCCCGAGCGCCGCGGCGATCTCGGCCGTGACCTCGGAGAGGGTCGCGCCCTCGGCGAGGCGACCCGTCCGCAGGAGGTGCACGGCCAGGTCGAGGTCGCCGAGGCCGAACCATGCGCGGTCCGGCGCGAGGCGGCGCAGTTCCTCGGTCGCGCGGAACGTCTCGCCCCCGCGCCCCCAGCCGCGCGCGCGGTCGCCGGTGTCCGAGAGCCAGTACGCGACCGAGTCGAGGTCCGGGCACACGCGCAGGCCGTGGATGACGACGTCGTCGCCGGTGTTGCCCACGATGGTGAGGTGCTCGTCGCCCACGACGCGGCGCAGGCCCCGGAGGAACTTCCCCGCGCCGATCCCGCCGGCGAGCGCCGTGACCTCCATGCGGGGAAGGGTAGTAGCCTTGCCCGCGATGCCTCCCGCAGCGTCCGGCGCGTTCCGACGGGCGCTCGCCCGGGCGGGGGACGGTCGGTCCCTCGCGGCGGACGAGGTCGCCACGCTCCTCGCCTCGCGCGGCGAGGACCTGCGGTCGCTCATGGCGGTCGCCGCCCGCATCCGCGACCTCGCCACCGGCGACGTCGTCACCTACTCGCGCAAGGTCTTCGTCCCGCTCACCGTGCTCTGCCGCGATCGGTGCCACTACTGCACCTTCGCCAAGCCCCCCGCGCGCATCGAGGAGGCGTACCTCTCGATCGAGGAGGTCGTCGCGATCGCCGAGGCCGGTCGTCGCGCCGGCTGCAAGGAGGCGCTCTTCACCCTCGGCGACCGACCGGAGGACCGCTACCCCGAGGCCGCGGAGTGGCTCGCCTCGCGCGGGTACGCGTCCACCCTCGACTACGTCCGCGCCGCCGCGATCGCCGTGATCGAGCGGACGGGCCTCCTCCCGCACCTCAATCCCGGTGTCATGTCCTGGGAGGAGATGGTGCGGCTCAAGCAGGTGAGCGCCTCGATGGGCCTGATGCTGGAGACCTCGTCGGATCGCCTCTCGGAACGCGGCGGAGCGCACCACGGGTCGCCCGACAAGGTCCCGGCGGTCCGACTGCGCACGATCGAGGACGCCGGACGCCTCGCGATCCCCTTCACCACCGGCATCCTGGTCGGCATCGGCGAGACGGAGCGCGAGCGCGCGGAGTCGCTCCTCGCGATCCGCGCGCTCGCGCGCCGCTACGGCCACATCCAGGAGGTCATCGTCCAGAACTTCCGCGCCAAGCCCGGCACGGCGATGCGCGGGGCGCCCGAACCCGACGAGGAGACCTTCCTCGCCGCGGTCGCGACCGCTCGCGTGGTCATGGGCACCGGCGTGAGCGTCCAGGCCCCGCCGAACCTCTCCGCCCCCGAGCAGCAGCTGCGTCTCCTCGACGCCGGCATCGACGACTGGGGCGGCGTGTCGCCGGTCACCCCGGACCACGTGAACCCCGAGCGGCCCTGGCCGGCGATCGAGCGACTCGCCGAGCGCACCGCCGAGCGCGGCCTGCGCCTGCGGGAACGACTCGCGATCCGCCCGTCGTTCGCGGCGCGCCCCGACCCGTTCGTCGCGTCGCGGATGCGCGCTCCGATCGCGGCGCTGCTGGGGGAGGACGGCCTCGCCGCCGACCGCGTCGCCGAACCGATCGCCTGGCAGGACCCCGACGTCGCGTGGAAGCCGCGCGCGATCGCCCTGGACTTCGCCAAGGCCGCCGACGCCGGCCTGCGGGCGGACGCTTCCGAGGTGTACGGCGAGTTCGTCGCCGACGAGGACCCGGTCACGGCCGCGTGGAACCGCGGCGCCCCGGCGCGCCTGGCGCCGCTGGTGCGGACCGCGCTCGGCAAGGCGGCCGCCCGTCGGGCGATCTCCGACGACGAGGCCCTCGCCCTCTTCACCGCCGAGGGCGACGACCTCGAGACCCTCTGCGCGGTCGCCGACGACCTCCGGCGGGACGCCGTGGGCGACGCGGTCACCTACGTCGTGAACCGCAACATCAACTTCACCAACGTCTGCTACGTGGGGTGCCGGTTCTGCGCCTTCGCCCAGCGCGAACGCGACGCCGAGTCCTTCACCCTGACCCTCGCGGAGGTCGCGGACCGGGCCACCGAGGCCCGCGAGGCCGGCGCGACCGAGATCTGCATGCAGGGCGGCATCCACCCCGACCTGCCGGGTTCCTTCTACTTCGACCTGCTCGACGCGATCCGCACCCGGGAACCGTCCCTCCACATCCACGCCTACAGCCCGATGGAGGTCCTGAACGGGGCCACGCGCCTGGGCGTCTCGTTCCGCGAGTTCCTCGAGGAGTGCCGCCGACGCGGGCTCGGCTCGATGCCGGGGACGGCGGCGGAGATCCTCGACGACGACGTCCGCTGGCTCCTGACGAAGGGGAAGCTCCCCGCGGACACCTGGGAGGAGATCGTCCGGACCGCCCACGGGGTGGGCATCCCGTCGACCTCCACCATCATGTACGGACACGTCGACGCCCCGCCCCACTGGGTCGCCCACCTGCGCCGCATCGCCCGGATCGGCGCGGAGACCGGCGGGTTCACCGAGTTCGTCCCCCTGCCCTTCGTCCACCGGAACGCCCCGATCTACCTCGCGGGACGCGCGCGACCGGGAGCGACCGTGGGGGAGACGCGACGGATGCACGCGGTCGCGCGGATCCTCCTCGACGGCGTCATCCCCAACGTCCAGGTCTCCTGGGTCAAGCTCGGTCTCGAGGAAGCGGGTCGGATCCTCGAGGGCGGCGCGAACGATCTCGGCGGGACGCTGATGGAGGAGACGATCAGTCGGATGGCCGGATCGACGTGGGGTGTGCGCCACGAGGCGGCGGAACTCGAGGACGCGATCCGCGCCATCGGTCGCGTGCCGCGGGAGCGCACGACGCTCTACGGCACGCCGGGCGTGCGTGACGACGCGGTTTTCCACAGCGACATCGCGTCGTCGCTCCCGCCGCTCGCCGCCGCGATGTGGGACTGACGGCGCATCGCGCGGCTTTTCGGTCAATCTGATTGACCGAAAAGGTCAATCAGATTGACCGGGCGATTTCTTGCGGAATCCGCTTGCAACCGGCCCCGGGGGTCGGGACGATTGGTCCGTGAGCACAGATCGGTTCCCAGGAACCCTGCCCTCGGACTTGCCAAACCGGGGTCAAATCGCCCAGAATCACAGCGTTGTGATTCCGGGAGTACCGGGGGGAGTCGTCGGTGCATCACTACATCCCATGGCAGGAGCAGGCGCGGTGCCGAGAGCACGATCCCGAGTTGTTCTTCCCCGAGAAAGGCGGATCGTCGAGGGAGGCAAAGCGGATCTGCTCGGAATGTCCCGTGCGCATCGAGTGCCTGAACTACGCCCTTCGCCGCGACGAGCGGTACGGGGTGTGGGGCGGCATGAGCGAACGGGAACGGCGACGCCTGAAGCGTATGGCGTCCTGACGAGGGGAAGGGGGTGACCTATGTCTCCCGCGAAGAAGAGGTCTGCCGCGAAGCGGAAGTCTTCCAAGAAGTCGACCGCGAAGCGTAAGTCCACCAAGAAGACCACGAAGAAGCGGAGCGCGAAGAAGCGCACCACCAAGAAGCGCACCGCGAAGAAGCGCACCGCCAAGAAGTCGGCGGCGAAGAAGCCGGCGAAGCGCCGCAAGCGCCGCAAGGCGGCCGCCAAGGCCTAAGGCCGACGCAGCCAACTGAAGGGGCGCCCGCAAGGGCGCCCCTTCCGGCTTTCCGGGGTCGGCGGGGGCCGGATGCTAGGCTCGCCGCGCTCGTCGAGCCCATGTCCATCACCGACACCCAGCGCCCCGACGCAGTTCCAGGCGTGCTCGCGGTGATCGTCGCCCGAGACGGGGTGGCGAGCCTCCGCGACTGCCTCCGCGGCCTCGCCGCGCAGACCTATCCGCGCCTCGGCGTGGTGGCCGTGCACGCGGGCCGCGCGGGGTCCCGGGAGATCCTCGAGCGGGCCCTCGGCCCGCAGCGCGTCTTCGAGGACACGACCGACACCGGCGTCGCCGGCGCCCTGCGTCTCGTGGCGTCGATCCCCGCCGCCGAGGTGACCGACTTCTTCCTCGTCGTCCACGACGACACGGCGCTCGAGGCCGACGCGGTTGCCCGCCTCGTGGACGCCGCGCGAACGATCGACGGCGTCGGCGTCGTGGGCCCGAAGATCGTGGACTGGGACGACCCGCGGGTCCTGCGCGACATCGGCGCTTCGTCCGACGGGTTCGGCCACCGCTACGTCGCCCTCCAGGACGGGGAGCGGGATCAGGGCCAGTACGACCGCGTCCTCGAGGTGCTCGCCGTCCCGTCGGCCGCGATGCTCCTCACCCGCGATGCGTGGCTGCGCGCGACGCCCTTCGACGAGCGGCTCGAGGGGCACCACGACGATCTCGACTTCTGCTGGCGCGCCCGCCTCGCAGGGTTCCGGGTCGTGATGACCCCGCTCGCGCAGGCCCGCCACCGTGGCGTGCCGGGCCGCGGGGAGCGGATCGAGCGCAACCCGCGCAGCTCCCGCTACTACGCCGAGCGCACGGCGCTCGCGATGCTCCTCAAGGACCCGGGAGCGCTGCGTCTCGTGCCGACCCTCCTCCTCTATCTGGTGTACGCCGCCTCGCGGCTCGCGTCGTTCGCCCTGACCCGGCGGTTCGAGGACGCGTTCGAGGTCGCCGGAGCGCTCGCCTGGAACGCGGGCCACCTCCCGGGGACGATCGCCCGCCGCCGCCAGGCGCAGGCCTCCAGGAAGGTCAAGGACGAGGCCGTCGTGCGGTTCCTCACCTCTCCCTTCCACATCCCCCGCTGGTTCGAGCGCGCCGAGGAGCTGCTCGAGGGCGACCTCGACGAGGCCGGCGACGAGACGCCGACCGCGGAGTCCCGCCCGCGCCGACCCCTGCGCGAGCGTGCCCTCTCCGCCGCCGTGGGCCACCCGGTGCTCTCCTCGGGCGTGCTCGCGTTCCTCACCCTCTGGATCGGCTTCCGCAAGGTCCGCGACGCCGCGGTCCTCACCGGGGGCGCGCTCGCGGCCTTCCCGCGGGGGAGCGGGTCCTTCTTCACGGAGTTCTCGGCGCCCGTGCGCACGACGCTGCTCGGCGGCGGCGACGCGCCGAGCCCGGCGCTCGCGGCGCTCGGCTCGGCGTCGTGGTTCGCCCTCGGCCACGGTCCGCGCGCGCAGAAGTGGCTGCTGATGGTGCTCCTGCCGTCGGCGGCGGTGCTGCTCTACCGGGCGCTCCGCCGACGGCCGCGGGGGGCGGGTGCCGGCCGCGGCGGCGGGGGCTCGGTGGGGGGTTCGGGCCCG
>JBJTHT010000151.1:0-6479 GCA_046094605.1 Actinomycetota bacterium
GTCACGACGAGCGTGTGGATCGCCGAGAGCCGCCCGCGCAGTTGGTCGGGCACCGCGAGCTGCAGGATCGTCCCGCGGAACACCGCGGAGATGACGTCGGCCGCGCCCGCGAGCGCGAGCAGCGCGAGGCCGAGCGCGAGATCGGTCACGAGGCCGAACGCGGCGATGCCCGCGCCCCAGAGCACGACCGCCCAGAGGACCGCCGCGCCCTGCCGTCGGACGCGCCCGACCCATCCGGCGGTGAGCGCGCCCACGAGCGCGCCGACGGCGGGCGCGGCGAAGAGGAGCCCGACGACCTCGGGGCCGCGGCCGAAGCGTGACGCGGCGAGGATCGGGAACAGCGCCCGCGGCATGCCGAAGACCATCGCGACGATGTCGGCGATGAAGGTGGACTGCAGGACGGGCTTGCCCCGCAGGAACGCGAAGCCCTCGCGCACGGCCGCGACGCCGCCCTTCGCCTCGTCGGTCACGTCGGGGGCCATGCGGGGGAGCGCCCACGCGGCCCAGACCATCGCGAGGTACGTCGCGAGGTCGATGCCGTACGCCCATCCGACGCCCAGGCGCGCGATGACGACGCCGGCGACGGCGGGCCCGGCG
Organism: Actinomycetota bacterium; assembly: GCA_046094605.1. Classification (GTDB taxonomy): domain Bacteria; phylum Actinomycetota; class UBA4738; order UBA4738; family HRBIN12; genus JBJTIF01. Next base: position 598 of record JBJTHT010000151.1, read on the forward strand.
AGCGCGGTGCCGTTCCACACCACCTGGTTCAGCGTGAGCGCCGAGGGGAGCAGGTCGTGGCCGATGAGGCGGGGCGTCATCGCCGAGCGCGTCGGCGAGTCGATCGCCGAGACGAACGCGAGGAGCGCGACGTCGCCGTAGATCAGCACGAGCGGCGGCCGCCCGGAGAGCGCGCCGACGAGCAGGCTCCCAACCGCGACCATGAAGCCGACCTGCGAGAGGAGCAGGAGCGTGCGCCGGTCGTACCGGTCGAGGAACGCGCTGCCCACGAGCGCGCCCGCGACGAGCCCGACGAGCCCGACGAGCCCGATCGCGCCGACGGCGGCCGCGGAGCCGGTGAGGTCGTAGACCTGCACGAACGTCGCGACGATCGTGAACTGGTAGCCGAACTCGGAGATCGCGAGGCCCACCCAGAGCCGGCGGAACGGCCGCGAGACGCGCAGCGGTTCGACGTCGATCGCGATCCGCCCGAGGGCGGCGCGCAGGCGTCCGATCACTTCGTGACGGTCGCGAGCGCCGCGTCGAGGACGTCGAGGCCCTCGTCGAGCAGGCCCTCGTCGATCATGAGCGGCGGCAGGAGCCGGATCACGTTGTCGTAGGTGCCGGCCTTGAGGATCACGACGCCCTGGCGCAGGCACTCGGCGGCGATCGCGGATCCGGTCGCCGACGCGAGCGGCTCCTTCGTCGCGCGGTCCTCGACGAGTTCGATCGCGGTCATCATGCCGCGGCCGCGCACGTCGCCGACGATGGCGTGGCGGGTGCGCATCGCCTCGAGGCGTTCGAGCATGTGGGCGCCGAGGCGTCGCGAACGCTCGAGGAGGCCGTCGCGTTCGATCAGATCGAGCACGGCGAGTGCGGCAGCGGCCGCGACGGGGTTCCCGCTGTAGGTGCCGCCGAGGCCGCCAGGGTGCACCGCGTCGATGACCTCGGCGCGGCCGGTGACGGCCGAGAGCGGGAGGCCGGCCGCGAGCGACTTCGCGGTGAGGACCAGGTCGGGCTCGACGCCCTCGTCCTCGATCGCGTACCAGCGGCCGGCGCGACCCATGCCGCTCTGGATCTCGTCGTCGATGAAGAGGATGCCGTGGCGCCGGCAGTGGTCGGCGAGGCCCGCGAGGAACCCGGGCGCCGGGACGACGAAACCGCCCTCGCCCTGGATCGGTTCCACGATGACCGCGGCGATGTTCTCCTCGCCGATGGACTTGTGCATCGCGTCGATCGCGTACGCGAGCGCCTCCTCGGTGCAGCGCTCCGGCCCGCTCGGCCAGCGGTACGGATACGCGAACGGCAGGCGGTAGACCTCGGGCGCGAACGGGCCCATGCCCTGCTTGTAGGGCATGACCTTCGCGGTGAGCGTCATCGCGAGGAGCGTGCGGCCGTGGAACGCGTGGTCGAACGCGACGATCGCGTCGCGGCCGGTTGCCTTCCGGGCGATCTTCACGGCGTTCTCGACGGCCTCGGCGCCGGAGTTCACGAACATCGTCTTCGTCGGCGCGGGGATCGGCACGAGCGCGTTCAGGCGCTCGGCGAGTTCGATGTAGGGCTCGCTCGCGGAGACGTTGAAGCAGGTGTGCGTCTCCTTCTCGAGCTGCGCGATCGCGGCGGCGACGACCTCGGGGGCCGTGTGGCCGACGTTCAGGACCGCGATGCCGGTCGCGAAGTCGATGAGGCGGTTCCCGTCGACGTCCTCGATGATCGCGCCGGAGGCGCGCGCCGTGACGATGCGGTGGATCGCGGCCACGCCCTGGGCGACCGCGGCGTCGCGGCGCTCGAACCACGCCCGGGACAGCGGACCCGGGACCTCGGTCACGAGCTTGCGTTCCTGCGGGATGTCCACCGACGTCCTCCTCGCTGGCCGGCCCACCGGGGACCGGCGGGCCCAGTCTGCCACGGGCGCCCCTGCCGGGCTGGTGCCGGCGGCCCGGGGAGGCGCATACTGCCCGCGGTCCCCGCCGTTCGGCGGGCGAGCACGGAGGAGATGGGCATGGCGGACAGGAAGATGTTCATCGGCGGGGAGTGGGTCGCGTCGGCCTCGGGGGAGACCCAGGAGGTCCTGAACCCGGCCACCGGCAAGGTCATCGCGACGGTCCAGAAGGCCTCGGCCGAGGACGTGGACCGCGCGGTCGCGGCGGCCAAGCGCGCCTTCGAGGAGACGTGGTTCGACACGACCCCGAAGGAACGCATGCAGATGATGCTCAAGCTCGCCGACCGGCTCGAGCAGCACGGCGACGAGCTCGCGCGCATCGAGGCCGAGAACGTCGGCAAGCCCCTCGCGGCGACGCTCGCCGAGGAGATCCCGCCGATCGTCGACAACGTCCGCTTCTTCGCGGGCGGCGCGCGGTTCCTCGAGGGACGCAGCGCCGGCGAGTACATGCGCGGCTTCACGAGCATGATCCGCCGCGAGCCGATCGGCGTCGCGGGTCTCATCGCGCCGTGGAACTACCCGCTCATGATGGCGATCTGGAAGCTCGGTCCCGCGCTCGCCGCGGGGAACACGATCGTCCTCAAGCCCTCGGAGTGGACGCCGCTCACCGCGCTGCGCCTGGCGGAACTGGCCGCCGACATCTTCCCGGCCGGCGTGTTCAACGTCGTGACCGGTGACGGCGTGCCCGCGGGCGACCGGCTCGTGCGTCACCCCGACGTCGGCATCGTGTCGCTCACCGGCGACGTGGCGACGGGCAAGCTGATCTCGCGCAACGCCGCGGACACCCTCAAGCGGGTGCACCTCGAGCTCGGGGGCAAGGCGCCGGTCGTCGTGTTCGACGACGCCGACATCGAGGCGGCCGCGACCTGGATCAAGATCGCGGGGTTCTTCAACTCCGGGCAGGACTGCACGGCCGCCTGCCGCGTGCTCGTCGGCAAGAAGGCCTACGACGGGCTCCTCTCGGCGCTCGTCCCGGCGGTCTCGCAGATGAAGGTCGGCGACCCCTTCGCCGCGGACACCGACATGGGATCCGTCGTCTCGAAGGAACAGCTCGAGCGCGTGACCGGCTTCGTCGACCGCGCGCGCGCCGCCGGCGCGACGGTCGCCACCGGCGGGAGCGTCATCGAGAACGGCGGTGGGTTCTTCTACCAGCCCACCGTCGTGACGGACGTGAAGCAGGACGCGGAGATCATCCAGAAGGAGGTCTTCGGGCCGGTCGTGACCGTCCAGGCGTTTTAGGACGAGGACTAGGCGCCCGCGTGGGCCAACGGCGTGGACTACGGCCTCGCGTCGTCGGTGTGGACGCGCGACGTCGGACGCGCGCTGCGGATGACCCGGCGCATGCGCTTCGGGACCGTGTGGGTGAACACGCACATCCCGCTCACGCCGGAGATGCCGCACGGCGGGTTCAAGCAGAGCGGCAGCAGCAACGACATGTCGATCTACGCGATCGAGGAGTACACGATCGTGAAGCACGTCATGGCGTCGCTCGACTGATGACGGTCCGGCCCTTCTACGTCGCGGGGGAGTGGGCACCGGCGCGCGGAGCGCGCCGGTGCGCACCCCGTTCGACGACTCGACGGTGGCCGAGGTCGGGGGGCCGACCGACGCCGCCGTCGAGGCGGCGGCGGCCGCCGCCGCCTCGACGTTCCGCGAGTCGCGGGCCCTGCCGGTGTGGAAGCGGGCCGACGCGCTCGACCACATCTCGCGCCGCCTCGCGGAGACCCTCGAGGACAACGCCCGCTCGATCGCCCTCGAGGGCGGCAAGCCCCTCAAGTGGGCGCGCTCGGAGGCAGCGCGCGCGGTGTCGACGTTCCGCTGGGCCGCCGAGGAGGTGCGCCGCGGCGACGACGAGGTGATGCGCCTGGACACCGAGCAGGCGCTCGGGTCGCGCCTGGGCATCGTGCGGCGGTTCCCCTACGGGCCGGTCCTCGGCATCACGCCGTTCAACTTCCCGCTCAACCTCGTCGCGCACAAGGTCGCGCCGGCCCTCGCCGTGGGGGCGCCGATCGTCATCAAGCCCGCGCCGGCCACGCCGCTCGGTGCGCTGCGCCTGGCCGAACTCTTCGACGAGACCGACCTGCCCAAGGGGATGCTGCAGGTGCTCCCGGTCGGCAACGAGGTGGCCGACGGGATGGCCCGCGACGCGCGCTACCGGAAGATCTCCTTCACCGGTTCCGGGGGCGTCGGGTGGTACCTCAAGGGCCTCGACCCGAAGAAGCGGATCACGCTCGAGCTCGGCGGGAACGCGGGCGTCATCGTCCACGGCGACGCCGACCTCGACCTCGCCGCGCGCCGCGTGGCGTTCGGCGGGTACTACCAGGCGGGCCAGAGCTGCATCAGCGTCCAGCGCGTCTTCGTCCAGGAACCGGTCTTCGACGCCTTCGCCGCGCGCCTCGTGCAGGAGGTCGGGAACCTGAAGGTCGGCGATCCGCTCGACCCCGCGACGGACGTCGGACCGGTGATCGATCGCCGCAACGTCGAGCGGATCGACGCCTGGGTCACGGAGGCGGTCGCCGGCGGCGCGACCGTCCTCGCGGGCGGTCGCGCCGACGGCGCCTTCTACGCCCCGACGGTGCTCTCGACCGTGGACCCCACGATGAAGGTGTGCGCGGAGGAGATCTTCGGCCCCGTCGTCACGATCGCGCCCTACGCCACGTTCGAGGAGGCGATCGAGCGCGTGAACGACCCGCGCTACGGGCTGCAGGCTGGCGTGTTCACCAACGACGTGACGCGCGCGTTCCAGGCGCATCGCGACCTCGAGATGGGCGGGGTCATCCTGAATGACGTCTCCGCGTTCCGCGCGGACCAGATGCCCTACGGCGGCGCCAAGGAGTCCGGCGTCGGGCGCGAGGGCCTGCGCTACGCGATGGAGGAGATGACGGAACCGCGCATCATGGTCTTCTCGAACGTCCCCCTCTAGGCGGCGGGTAGGCTGGTTCCATGACCCTCACGCTGATCCTGTTCCCGGCACTCCTCGTGATCGCGGCGATGGCGGCCTACCTGCGGGCGCGGGTCGCGCGCGAGGCGGTGCTCGACGGCGGTGCGCCGCCACGCCCCTTCTGGACCTCCCCGGCGGGCTTCGCCGTGGTGTCGGTGATCGTGCTCGCGGTCGGCGCCTTCGTCGCGCCGCGCCTGCTCGGCATCACGTTCCTGCTCCTGCCGTTCCTGTGGTCGCGCGGACCGGGCCGCGGCGCGGGCGGTCGCGGTCCGTGGCGCGGCTGACCGGCACCGGCTTCACGCTCCGCGACCCGCTCCCGTTCCCGGCGTACGCCGCGCTCACGCGCCTCGGCGAGGAGCTCGGGTACGCCGGCGTGTTCCTCCCCGAGATCGCCGCGCGCGACGCGTTCGCGGCGCTCACCGCGCTCGCGGGGGAGACGCGGTCGCTGCTGCTGGGTACCGGCGTCGTGACCATCGTCGCGCGTCGCACCGTCGTCACCGCGATGGGCGCCGCGACGGTGCAGGAACGCTCCGGCGGTCGCCACGTGCTCGGCCTCGGCACCGGACCGGCGACGCCGGGCGCGCTCGAGCGGCTCCGCGCGGAGGTCCTCGCGCTGCGCGGCCTCCTCGCGGGGGAACCGGTGGACCGCGATCGCCTGTCGCTGCGCGTGGATGCGCCGCCGATCTGGATCGCCGCCCTCGGGCCGCGCGCGACGCGGCTGGCCGGCGAGGTCGCCGACGGTGTGCTCCTCAACTGGTGCACCCCGGAACGCGTCACCGCGGCGCGCGCGGAGGTGCGGGCCGGCGCGGAGGCGGCCGGGCGCGACCCCGACGCCGTGACGATCGCCGTGTACGTCCGCGCGTGCGTCGACCAGGACGCGGCGGCCGCGTCGGCGGCCCTCGCTGACGCGGCCGCCGCCTACGCCTCGTACCCCGCCTACGCCCGTCAGTTCGCGGCGTGGGGGCTGGGGGACGCCGCGCCGACGGAGCTCGCCCAGGCCCTCTGCCTCGCCGGGGAGCC
>JBJTHT010000152.1:0-19580 GCA_046094605.1 Actinomycetota bacterium
CCCCCCGGCGCGCCCCGCGCGGGGTGCCCCGCCCGGCCCCCGCCCCGGCCCCCCCCCCCCCCGCCCCCGGCGACGGCCTCACGCTCTTCTCCTACCCGCTCCTCGTGGACGCCGGCCGCCTCGCGCGGGGCGCCGACGAACTGCACGCCGCGCTCGGCGAGCCGGCGTTCCTCGAACTCGGCATCGCCGACGCCGAGCGTCTGGGCCTCGCCGACGGGTCGCCGGCGCGCGTGCGCACCGCGGCCGGCGAGGCGACCCTCCCGGTGCGCGTCCGCGAGCACGTGGCGCCCGGCACCGCGTTCGTCCCGTTCAACAACCCGGGCCTTCGCGCGAACACGCTGCTCGCCGGTTCCCACGCGATCGGGGTCGAGGTCGCCGCGGCGGAAGCCGCGGTCGTCGGGGGTGACGCCTGATGGACCTGCTCGACTGGGGGCTCCTCGTCGGACGCGTCGTCGTCGTCTTCTTCGGCCTGCTCCTCCTCGTCCTGCTCTTCATCTGGATGGAGCGCAAGGTCATCGCCGACATGCAGACGCGCACCGGACCGATGCGGGCCGGGCCGCGCGGGATCCTCGTGACGCTCGCCGACGGCATCAAGCTCTTCTTCAAGGAAGGGGTGACGCCCTCGTCGGCGGAACGCTTCGTGTTCCGCCTCGCGCCGGTGCTCGCGATGGTGCCGCCGTTCCTCGCCTTCGCCGTGATCCCGTTCGGTGCGCCCGTCACGCTCTTCGGACGCGAGGTGCCGCTGCAGATCGCGGACCTGGACGTCGGGATCCTGTGGGTGCTCGCGATGGGCTCGCTCGGCGTCTACGGGGTCGTCCTCGCCGGGTGGTCGAGCGGGTCCAACTATCCGCTGCTCGGTTCGGTGCGATCGTCGGCGCAGATGATCTCCTACGAGGTCGGCATGGGCCTCGCGCTCGTCGCGGTGCTGATGTACACGGGGTCGCTGCGGATGAGCGAGATCGTCGCGTCGCAGGAGCGCCTGTGGAACGTGATCCCGCAGTTCCCGGCGTTCGTCGCCTACCTGATCGCGGGCCTGGCGGAGACGAACCGCCCGCCGTTCGACCTCGCGGAGGCGGAGTCCGAGCTCGTCGCCGGGTTCCACACCGAGTACAGCGGCATCGCCTTCGCGATGTTCTTCCTCGGGGAGTACGTCGCGACGGTCACGGTGGCGGCGATCGCGACGACCCTGTTCCTGGGCGGCTGGAACGGTCCCGCGCCCTCGTTCCTGCCGTGGCTCTGGCCGATCGCGTGGTTCCTCGTGAAGGTCGTCGGCATCGTCTACCTCTACACGTGGATCCGGGCGAGCCTCCCGCGCATGCGCTACGACCGCCTGATGGCGTTCGGCTGGAAGCTGATGATCCCGTTCGGCCTGCTCTGGGTGCTCGCGACCGGCGCGGTCGTCGTGCTGCCCGACGTCGTCGGCCGGCGCGGGGTCATCCTCGGCGCCGCGGTCCTGCTCGGCGTCGTGCTCCTCGCGGCGCTCGCGGCCCCGCTGTTCGACCGGCGGAAGGAGGCGACGTCGTGACGGAACTGGCGCGCCCGACCCCGCGCGGTCCGATCTCCTCGATCCTGCGCGGGATGTTCACGATCTTCCGCCAGACGTTCCGTCGGGACGTCACCGAGCGCTACCCGGAGCAGATCGTCCCGCCGCCGCCGCGCTCCCACATCGGCCGCCACCTGCTGAACCGTCACGAGAACGGGCTCGAGAAGTGCATCGGGTGCGAGCTCTGCGCGTTCGCGTGCCCCGCCGATGCGATCTGGGTGGAGGGCGCCGACAACGATCCCGCGGCACCGGTCGCGCCGGGCGAGCGCTATGCGAAGGACTACCAGATCAACTACCTGCGCTGCATCATGTGCGGCCTGTGCGTCGAGGCGTGCCCGACGCGCGCGCTCACGATGACGAGTTCCTACGAGATGGCGTTCCGCGGTCGCGAGGAGGCCATCTTCACCAAGGAGCAGCTGCTCACGCCGCCGCTCCCGCTCGGCACCGCCCCCGGGACGCAGGAGGGCTGATGCCGCTCGACAACCTCGTCTTCTGGATCGTCGCGCCCATCTCGATCGGCTCGGCGATCGCGATGCTCCTGCAGCGCAACGCGGTGCACGCGGCGCTGTTCCTGGTCGTGAACTTCTTCACGATCGCCGTGTTCTACCTGTTGCTCGGGGCGCCCTTCCTCTTCGCCGTCCAGGTGATCGTGTACGCGGGGGCGATCATGGTGCTGTTCCTCTTCGTGATCATGCTGCTCGGCGTGGACCGACGGGAGGCGCTCACCGAGCGCCTCCGCGCGCAGCGGCCGCTCGCGCTCGCGGTCGGCGCGCTCGTCATCGCGGAACTCGTGATGGCGATCCGCGCGGGGGTCGGGCTCGCGACGCGGGTCCCCGAGGAGTTCACCGCGAACGCGGGCGGCAACCCGCAGGCCCTCTCGGAGGTCCTCTTCCGCTCCTACGTCGTCCCCTTCGAGGTGACCTCGGTGCTCCTCATCGTGGCCGCGATCGCGGCCATGGTGCTCGCGCAGCGCGGATCGGGGGAGGGGCGCCCGTGAGGACCCCGATCGCGCTGTTCCTCGTCGTGGCCGCGTCCCTGTTCACCCTCGGCTCGCTCGGGGTGCTGCTGCGCCGCAACGCACTCATCATGTTCATGTCGATCGAGCTCCAACTCAACGCGGTCAACCTCGCGCTCGTGGCCTTCTCGCGTCTGCGGAACGACCTCGGCGGCCAGGTCCTCGCGTTCTTCTCGATGGTCGTGGCGGCCGCCGAGGTCGTCGTCGGCCTCGCGATCATCGTCTCGGTGTATCGACGTCGGCGCTCGGCCGACGTCGACGACGCGGCCCTGCTGCGGTGGTGACGTGACCGACCTCCTGTGGCTCGTGCCGGCGCTGCCCCTCGCGGGGGCCGCCGTGAACCTCGCCGTCGGGCGTCGGCTCGGGTCACGGGCGGGCTGGCTCGCCGTCGCGGCGATGGCCGCCGCCTTCGCGGTCTCGGTCGGCGCGTTCCTCGACCTCGTGGCGCTGCCCGCCGAGGCGCGGTCGGTGCTCGTGCACGTCGCCGACTGGATCGCGGTCGGCGGTGTGCGGGCCGGGTTCGACCTGCGCCTGGACCCGCTGTCGGCCACGATGCTCCTCGTCGTCACGGGCGTCGGGACGCTGATCCACGTCTACGCGATCGGCTACATGGCGGGCGATGCGCGGTTCCCCCGGTTCTTCGCCTACCTCAACCTCTTCGTGGCCTTCATGCTCGTCCTCGTCCTCGCCGAGAACCTGCTCCTGCTCTACCTCGGGTGGGAGGGCGTCGGTCTCTGCTCCTACCTCCTCATCGGGTTCTGGTTCGAACGGGAGCGCGCCGCCAACGCCGCGAAGAAGGCGTTCGTGACGACGCGCATCGGCGACACGTTCCTGATGCTCGGCATCGCGCTCGTGGCGATCCGCTTCGGGACCCTCGACCTCCCCGCCGTGCTCGAGGGCGCGGGGGCGCTCTCGGCGGGCGCCGCGACCGCCATCGCGCTCCTGCTCTTCGGCGGCGCCGTGGGCAAGTCCGCCCAGGTGCCGCTGCACGTGTGGCTCCCCGACGCGATGGAGGGCCCGACGCCCGTCTCGGCGCTGATCCACGCCGCGACGATGGTGACCGCGGGCGTCTATCTCGTGGCGCGGACCCACGCGATCTTCGAGGTCTCGGGGGTGGCGCTCACGGTCGTGATGGTGGTCGGCCTCGTCACGGCGCTCTCCGCGGCGCTCGCGGCGATCGGTCAGGACGACATCAAGCGCGTGCTCGCGTACTCGACGATCAGTCAGCTCGGGTTCATGTTCCTCGCGCTCGGCCTGCGCGCCTACGCCGCGGCGATCTTCCTGCTCGTGACGCACGCCTTCTACAAGGCGCTGATGTTCCTCTCCGCCGGTTCCGTGATGCACGGCATGCACGACGAGACGGACATGCAGCGCATGGGCGGCCTGCGCGCGCTCATGCCGGTCACCTCGATCGTGTTCACGGTCGGTGCGCTCGCGCTCTCGGGCCTTCCGCCGTTCGCCGGTTTCTTCAGCAAGGATCAGATCATCGCCGCCGCGAGCGGGACCGGCCGACCCGCCGTGTGGGCGCTCGCGACGGTCGGCGCGTTCCTCTCGGCGCTCTACATCGCGCGGCTCATCGCACTCACCTTCCTCGGGAGCCGTCGCTCCGACGTCGCGGTCCACGAATCGCCCGCGGTGATGACCGCGCCGCTCGCCGTGCTCGCGGTCCTGTCCGCGACGGGGGGCCTCCTCGGGCTCTCGGCGACCTCGGGCCGCCTTCAGACCTTCCTCGCGCCGGTCCTCGGTGAGGTGGAGGAGCACCACGCGGGGCTCCCGGAACCGGTCCTCGTCGCCATCTCGATCGTCGTGGCCGCTGCGGGGGTGCTGCTCGGGTGGTGGCTGTACGGATCGGAGCGGGTGGATCGGGCGGCCCTGCGGGCCCGCGTGGCCGGCTTCCAGCGGTTCCTCGCGGCCGGGGGCTTCGTCGACGCGGCCTACGCGCGGTTCGTCGTGGCGCCCGCGACCGTCGCGGCCCGGTGGACGGCGCGGGCCGTCGACCGCGGCACGATCGATGCCGCGGTGGACGGCGTGGGACGCGCGGTGGGGGCGCTCGCCGGCCTCGGCCGACGCGTGCAGACGGGGTTCGTGCGTTCCTACGCGCTCGCGGTGCTCCTGGGCGCGGCGCTCCTCCTGCTCTGGGCGGGGCTGCGATGAGGTGGCTCTCGCTCGTCACGTTCCTGCCCGTCGCGGGCGTCGCCGCGCTCCTCCTCGTCCGCCGGCTCTCGGACGGGGCCGCGCGCGTCACCGCGCTCGGCGTCTCGCTCGCCACGTTCGTCGCCTCGCTCGGCCTGCTCGCGGCCTTCGATCCGGCCGCCGACGGCTACCAGCTCGTGGAGCGCGCGACGTGGTTCCGCACGCCGCACGTCGAGTACCTCCTCGGCGTGGACGGCGTGAGCCTGTTCCTGGTCCTGCTCACGACGTTCCTCGTGCCGATCGCGATCCTCGCGTCGTGGAACGTGGGTGACCGCGTGCGGCTCTACCTCGCGGCGATCCTCGCCCTCGAGACGGCGACGATCGGCGCGTTCCTCGCGCTCGACCTGCTCCTGTTCTTCCTCTTCTTCGAGGCGCTCCTGTTCCCGATGTACCTGCTGATCGGCAGCTGGGGCTACGGCCGGCGCGTCTACGCCGCCGGCCAGTTCTTGCTCTTCACGATGGCCGGATCGGCGTTCCTCCTCGTCGCGATCCTCGTCCTGTACCGCGCGTCGGGGGTCCTCCCGGACGGACCGACCTTCGACGTGCGCGCGCTCGCGGGCCTCGACCTGCCGACGACCACGGCGCGATGGCTCTTCGCGGCCGTCTTCGTCGCGTTCGCGGTGCAGGTGCCGCTGTGCCCGCGGCACTCCTGGCTCCCCGATGCGCACACGGAGGCGCCGACCGCGGGGTCGGTGCTCCTGGCCGCCGTGCTGCTGAAGCTCGGTGCGTACGGTCTCGTGCGGTTCAACCTCGGCCTGTTCCCCGACGCCGCCCACACGTTCGCGACGGCGATCCAGGTGCTCGCGGTGATCGGCATCGTCTACGGCGCCGTCGTCGCGATCGCGCAGACCGACCTCAAGCGCCTGATCGCGTACTCCTCGGTGTCGCACCTCGGGTTCGTCGTGATCGGCATCTTCGCGTTCACGCCGGAGGGGATGGCCGGCGGCGTCCTGCAGATGGTGAACCACGGCCTGTCGACCGGCGCGCTGTTCCTCCTCGTCGGGATGGTGTACGAACGCACGCACACGCGGGACCTCGGCGAGCTCGGCGGTACCGCGACGACGATGCCGCTGCTGTCGGCGGCCTTCCTCGTCGCGGCGCTGTCCTCGGTGGGACTCCCGGGACTCAACAACTTCGTCGGCGAGTTCCTCGTCGTCACGGGGACCTTCGCGGGGAACCGCGTCCTCGGTGCCCTCGCGGCCTCGGGCGTGGTGCTCGCCGCGATCTACCTGCTGTGGGCCTACCAGCGCCTCGCGCAGGGGGCGGTGCCGGCGGCCCACGCGGCCCTCCCGGATCTCTCGCGCCGCGAGAAGACGCTCCTCGTCCCGGTCCTCGCCCTCATGCTCGTCTTCGGCCTCGCGCCCCGCCTGCTCCTCGACCGCATCCAGCCGAGCGCCGATCGCGTGCTCGCGGGCGTGGTCGCCGGGTCCGTCGCCGACGGGGGGTCGCGATGACACCCGCGATCGACCTCGGCCCGCTCGCGCCGGAGCTGGCCCTCGTCCTCACGGCGATCGGCCTGCGGCTGCTCGGCGTCGCGCCGCGTCGTCCCGACGCCGCGACGCGCTTCGCGATCGCGCTCGCGGGCCTCGTGGTCGCCGCCGGCGCCGCGCTCGCCCTGTGGGGATGGACGGGCGCGCCGACGGTCCTCGGGGGCGCGGTCGCCGCCGACCGCTTCGGCGTGGCGGTGCGGCTCGTGCTCTATCCGGTCGCCGCGATGGGCCTGCTCTACGCCCACCTGCGCGACGGCGACGATGCCCGGCCGGAGGTCGGCGCGCTCGTGCTGTTCGCGACCTCGGGGATGAGCCTCCTCGCCGTCGCCTCGGACCTCATCGTCGTGTTCCTCGGCATCGAGATCCTGTCGCTCGCGCTCTACGTCCTCACGGGGCTCTCGCCGCGCCTCGAGGCCTCGGAGGCCTCGCTCAAGTACTTCCTGCTCGGCTCCTTCGCGTCGGCGTTCTTCCTCTTCGGCGTCGCGGTGGCCTACGGCGCGAGCGGGTCGACGCGCCTCGTCGACCTCGCCGCCGCGGTGACGGGACTCGGACAGGTCCACGCGCTCGGCGTCCTCGCGGTCGTGCTCCTCACCGTCGGGTTCGCGTTCAAGGTCGGCGCGGTGCCGTTCCACATGTGGACGCCCGACGTCTACCAGGGTGCGCCGACGCCGGTCACCGCGTTCATGTCGGCGGGGACGAAGGTCGCGGCCTTCGCCGCGGCGATGCGCGTCCTCGACGTCGGCTTCGCGCCGCTCGCGTGGGATTGGGGCCCGCTGCTCGCCGGGCTCGCCGCGGTGTCGGTCGTCGTCGGCTCGCTCCTCGCGATCGCGCAGACCGACGTGAAGCGGATGCTGGCCTACTCGAGCATCGCCCACGCGGGGTTCATCCTGATGGGGGTCGCCTCGCCGGGGCAGGCCGGGATGGGCGCGTCGCTCTTCTACCTCGCCGCGTACGCCGCGATGATCCTCGGCGCGTTCGGCGTCGTGATGGCGATCGAGGGAACCGGGGAACGCGCGGACCTCGACGCCTTCCGCGGGCTCGGCAAGCGTGACCCCGTGCTCGCCGCGGTGCTCGCGGTGTTCCTCCTGTCGATGGCGGGCATCCCGCCGCTCGCGGGGTTCGCGGCGAAGCTCCAGGTCTTCACGGCCGCCGTCGGTGCGGGGCGCACGTGGCTCGCGCTGGTCGGCGTCGTCTCGAGCGTCATCGCGGCCTTCTTCTACCTGCGGCTCGTCGTGCGGATGTACATGGAGGAACCGGCGGGGGAACCGCCGTGGCGGCCCCCGCCCTCGTCACACTCGTCCTCGGCATCGCGCCCGGACCGCTCCTCGACCTCCTCGGCCGGGCGGCGGTGATCCGGTGGTGACCGGGTCGGTCCGCGCCCGCGGGATAGCATCCGTCGCATGAGCCCCCGTTCCGTGCCCGGTTTCGCGCCGCCCGACCCCGCCATCGAGCGCGACATCCGCGCACGGCTGGAGCAGGTCGAGTCCGCGCTCGAGAAGGCCGTCCGGGCCGACTCCGATCTCCTCGCGGAGACCTCGCAGTACCTCCTGGCCGCCGGCGGGAAGCGGTTCCGCCCGATGCTGGTCCTGCTCTCGGGCTACCTCGGTGACGCGAGCGACCCGCGGTTGATCCCGGGCTCGGTCGCGATCGAGCTCGTGCACCTGGCGACGCTCTACCACGACGACGTCATCGACGAGGCCGACGCGCGCCGCGGCACGCCGAGCGTGAACGCGCGATGGAGCAACACCGTGGCGATCCTCACCGGCGACTACCTCTTCGCCCGCGCGTCCGAGATCTCGACCGACCTCGGCACCGACGTGTGCGCGCTGCTCGCGCGCACGATCGCGACGCTCTGCGACGGGCAGATCCGCGAGGTCGAGGCCTCCGGTCGCGTCGAGCAGCCGACGGAGAACTACCTCGAGATCATCCGCCGCAAGACCGGCGTCCTGATCGCGGCGTCGTGCCGCCTCGGCGGGATGGTCTCCGACGCCCCGCGCGAGCACCTCGACGTCCTCGAGGCCTTCGGCGAGGCGCTCGGGATGGCCTTCCAACTCTCCGACGACATCATGGACCTCACCGCATCGGAGGCCGAGCTCGGGAAGGAACCGGGGGTGGATCTCAAGGAGGGCGTCTTCACGCTCCCGGTGCTCGTGGCCCTCCAGGGGGAGCACGGGGAGGAACTGGCGTCGCTGCTGACCGGCGGTCCGCTCGAGGGGGCCCGGATGGCGCGTGCTCTGGAGCTCGTCCGTGCGCCCGACTCCCTCGGGCCCGCGCGGGAGGCCGTGCGTCGGGAGGTGGACCGGGCCGTCGCCCTGGCCCGGCGCCTGCCGGCCGGGGCCGCGACCGAATCCTTCGAGCAGTTGGCCCGGTTCCTCGCCGCACGCTGCGGTGCGGACGGGGCCGACGCTAGACTCCGCGCGGACGGGAGGGGAGGAGGCGCGTGAACGGCTACTTCGAGCAGTACGGGGTCGTCCTCGCGGTCCTCACCTTCGGGGTGGGGCTCGTGGCGGTTGCCTTCGGCGCCGCCCGCCTGATCGCCCCCCGCCGGCCCCTCCCCGCCAAGCTCACGACCTACGAGTGCGGCATCGATCCGGTCGGCGAGGGCTGGTCGCAGAGCCAGGTCCGCTACTACGTCTACGGCTTCCTCTTCGTGATCTTCGACGTCGAGGCGCTCTTCCTCTTCCCCTGGGCCCGCGTGTTCGAGCAGCTCGGCTGGCAGGCGGTGATCGAGATGGTCGTGTTCGTCGCGATCCTCGGCGCCGGCCTCCTCTACGCGTGGCGCAAGGGGGTCCTGAAGTGGGCCTGATCACCGAGAAGACGCCGCTCGCGTCGATCCAGCCGGTCAAGTTCCTCCTCAACTGGGGCCGTCGCTACTCCCTCTGGGTCATGAACTTCGGCCTCGCGTGCTGCGCGATCGAGTTCATCGCGGCGTCGACCTCCAAGCACGACTTCATGCGCCTCGGCGTGATCCCGTTCGCCCACGGTCCGCGTCAGGCCGACCTGCTCGTCGTCGCCGGCACGCTCACCGACAAGATGGCGCCGGCCCTGCGACGCGTGTACGACCAGATGCCCGAGCCCAAGTACGTGATCTCGATGGGCTCGTGTTCGAACTGCGGTGGCCCGTACTGGGACTCCTACTCCGTGACCAAGGGCGTGGATCAGATCGTGCCCGTCGACGTCTACATCCCCGGTTGCCCCCCGCGCCCCGAGGCGCTCATCGAGGGCATCGTGAAGCTCCAGGAGAAGATCGCCGGCGAGGACATCAGGGAGAAGTGGAGTGGCCGTCTCACCGCGCCCGCTGCCGATCGCTGATCTCTCCTCGCGGCTGCGTGCGCGCTTCGGCGACGACGTGCTCGACGTGCAGGAGTCCTTCGGCCACGCCGTCGCGCGCGTCGCGGCGCCGCGCTGGCGCGACGTCGCCGCGTTCGCGCGCGACGATGCCGATCTCGCGTTCGACTACTGCGACTTCGTGACGGTCGTGGACCGTCTCGAGGAAGGCTTCGAGGTCGTGGCGCACCTCGCCTCCACGGAGCGTCGGCACCACCTGCGCCTGAAGACCCTGCTGCCGCGCGAGGCGCCGACGGTGGCCTCGATCGCGGATCTGTACGCCACCGCGAACTGGCACGAGCGTGAGTGCATGGAGATGTTCGGCGTCGAGATGGTCGGCCATCCGGAACCCGTGAAGCTCCTGCTGCCCGAGCAGTTCGAGGGGTTCCCGATGCGCAAGGACTTCGTCCTCATGTCCCGGGAGGCCAAGCCGTGGCCCGGGGCGGCCGAGGGCGAAGAGGAGGACGAGGAGGAGTGATCGCGCAGACGAGCATCCTCGACGGCCTCTCGGACAGCGTCCTGCTGGTCGTCGTCGTCAAGGCGCTCGTCGTCGTCGGCTTCTTCCTCGTCGCCCCGCTGCTCGTGGGCTACATGGAGCACAAGGTGCTCGCCCACATGCAGTCGCGCTTCGGTCCCATGGACGCGGGGAACTTCCACGGCTGGGCGCAGCTCATCGCCGACGGCGTGAAGTTCGTCCAGAAGGAAGACATCGTCCCGCGCGCCGCCGACGGCGCGGTGTTCACGATGGCCCCGGCGGTCGCGATGGTGCCCTACATCGCCCTGTTCGTCGTGATCCCGTTCTCGGACCGGCTCTTCGTCCTCAACCTCGACGTCGGCATCTTCTACGTGATGGCCATCTCGTCGGTGAACGTGATCGGTGTGCTCATGGCCGGATGGGCCTCGGCGAACAAGTTCTCGCTGATCGGCGCGCTCCGTGCCGCCGCCCAGCTGATCGCCTACGAGCTCCCCCTCGTGCTCGCCGCCGCCGCGGTCGTCATGCAGGCCGGCACCCTCTCGCTGATCGGCATCACCGAGGCGCAGTCGTCGACCTGGTTCGTGCTGACCCAGCCGGTCGGGTTCGTCATCTTCCTGATGGCCTCCGTCGCGGAACTCACACGGCCGCCGTTCGACATGCCGGTCGCCGACTCGGAGATCATCTTCGGCGCGTTCACCGAGTACACGGGCCTCAAGTTCGCGTTCTTCCTCCTGTCGGAGTACGGCGGCATCGTCGGCCTCTCGGCGATCGCCTCCGTCCTGTACCTCGGCGGGTACGGCGCCCTGCCGTTCCTCGGGTTCATCCCCGCCCCGCTCTGGATGGCGGGCAAGATCGCCATCCTCTCCTTCTTCGTGATCTGGCTCCGCGCGACGTACCCGCGCCTGCGTGAGGACCAGCTCCAGCGGTTCTCGTGGCTCGCGCTGATCCCGCTCGCGCTGCTGCAGATCCTCGTCGTGGCCGTGCTGAAGGTGGCGATCTAGGTGGCCGTGGACGAGCGCGACACGCGGGTCGCCCCGGAGCCCAAGCCCTCCTTCGGCCTGGGCCTGTTCAAGGGGCTCGGCGTCACGCTGCGCGCGCTGCTGCGACCCGCGGTGACGCAGTCCTACCCCGACGTGAAGCCCGACCTCCCGCCCCGCACCCGCGGCGTCATCGCGCTCAAGGAGGCCAACTGCACGGTCTGCTACAAGTGCTCGCGCGAATGCCCGGACTGGTGCATCTACATCGACGCGCACAAGGAATCGCACGAGCCGGCGTCGGGGGGCAAGGCGCGCTCGGTGAAGGTCCTCGACCGGTTCGCGATCGACTTCTCGCTCTGCATGTACTGCGGGATCTGCGTCGAGGTCTGCCCGTTCGACGCCCTCTTCTGGAGCCCCGAGTTCGAGTACAGCGAGTACGGCATCTCGGAACTCCTCCACGAGAAGGAACGCCTCGAGCAGTGGACGTACTCGGTGCTCCCGCCGCCCGCCCTCGAGGAGGGCGCGGAGCCGCCCGCGGGGGAGGCCCCGTGAGCGGCGCAGAGGTCGCGTTCTCCGTGGCGGGGGTGCTCGGCGTGGCCGCCGCGATCCGGCTCGTCACCGCGCGCAACGTCGTGCACGCCGCCCTCTACCTCGTGCTCGCCCTCGTCGCCGTCGCGGTCGTCTACCTCCTGCTCGGTGCGGAGTTCGCCGCCTGGGTGCAGGTCCTCATCTACGTGGGCGCGATCGTGATCCTGTTCCTCTTCGGTCTCATGCTCACGAAGGCGCCGATCGGCCGCGAGGTCCTCGACAACCAGAGCCGCGGCGTCGCGTTCCTCGTCGCGCTCGGCGTCTTCGCGGGGCTCGCCGTGCTCCTCGTGGGAGCCTTCGGCGGGGACGCGACGATCGGCCCGGTGGACGCCGTCCCCGGCATCGACGCGGTGGGATCGACGCTCTTCCGGGACTTCGTGCTCCCGTTCGAGGCGATCTCGTTCCTGCTCCTCGCGGCGCTCGTCGGGGCGGTCGTGCTCTCGCGGAAGGACGACCGGCCGTGATCCGGCTCACCTACGTCCTGCTGTTCTCCGGGGCGCTCTTCGCCGCCGGCGTCTACGGCGTCCTCGCCCGCCGCAACGCGGTGCTCGTGCTCATGTCGATCGAGCTCATGCTGAACGCGGTGAACGTGAACCTGATCGCGTTCTCCTCCTACCTGCGGGACCTGGCGGGGGTCGCCTTCGCGCTCTTCGTGATCGCGGTGGCGGCCGCCGAGGTCGGCATCGGGCTCGCGATCGTGATCCTCATCTACCGGAACCGGGAGACCATCAACGTGGATGAGGTGAACCTCCTCAAGTGGTAGGCGCCGAGACGCTCGCGGGCGATCCGGGGTTCTTCCTGCGGAACGCCTGGGTCATCGCCCTGCTGCCCTTCGTGTCGGGCGTCCTCACGCTCGCGCTCGGCAAGCGCACGCCCGGCAAGGGCCCCGTCTACGGCATCGTCGCGCTCTCCTCGTCGCTGCTGCTCTCCCTCGGGGTGCTCGCCCACTTCGTCCAGGGCGGCGGGCCGGCGGGGGCCGAGCTCCGCTGGTTCGAGATCGGCCCGCTCCAGATGACGCTCGGCCAGTACGTGGACGGCCTCACCGCGGTGATGCTCGTGGTCGTCACCTCGGTCTCCCTCTGCGTGCACGTCTACTCGCTGGGCTACATGCACGGCGACTCCCGCTACACGTGGTTCTACGTCGTGCTCTCGCTCTTCACGGGCGCGATGCTCAACGTGGTCATCGCCGACAACCTGTTCCAGTTGCTGCTCGGATGGGAGGTCATGGGCGTGTGCTCGTACCTCCTGATCGGCCACTGGTGGGAGGAGAAGGCGAACTCGAACGCCGCGATGAAGGCCTTCCTCACGACCCGCGTCGGCGACATCCCCTTCATGTTCGGCATCTTCGCCCTCGTGCTGGCGACGGGGACGACCACCTCCAACATCAGCGTCATCGGCGAGAAGGTCGCCGCCGGCGGGGTCTCCGGGCCGCTCGTGGCGGCCGCCGCGCTCCTGCTGTTCGGCGGCACGATCGGCAAGTCCGCGCAGGTGCCGCTCCACGTGTGGCTCCCGGACGCGATGGCCGGCCCGACGCCCGTCTCGGCGCTGATCCACGCGGCGACGATGGTCGCCGCCGGCGTGTACCTCGTCGGTCGCCTCTTCGAGGTGTTCGTCCACGCCGATGCCTGGGTCCTCCAGGTCGTCGGGGTCGTGGGCGGCATCACGATGCTCGGCGCGGCCCTCCTCGCGCTGGTGCAGGACGACATCAAGAAGGTCCTCGCGTACTCGACGATCTCGCAGCTCGCCTACATGGTCGCGGGCATGTCCATGGGCCCGGCGGGGCGTACCGCGGGCTTCTTCCACCTCTTCACGCACGCGTTCTTCAAGGCGCTCCTGTTCCTCGGGGCCGGCTCGGTGATCCACGCCGTCCACTCCAACGACATGTCGCAGATGGGCGGCCTGCGCAAGACGATGCCCGTCACGTTCTGGACCTTCCTGGTGGGCTCGCTCGCGCTCGCGGGCGTGCCGCCGCTCGCGGGCTTCTGGTCGAAGGACGAGCTGCTCGTCGTCGCCTCCGAGCACCACCCGGTCCTCTTCGCGACGCTCCTCGCCACCGCGATCCTCACCGCCTTCTACATGACGCGCGCCGTCCTGATGACGTTCATGGGGGACTACCGCGGCCACGGCCACCCCCACGAGTCGCCCGCGACGATGACCGGGCCGCTCGTCCTCCTCGGCGTCGCCTCCGTGTTCGTCGGCCTGCTCGGGGCCCCCCAGCTCGGCGCGGTCTTCGGGGACTGGGTCTACTTCGGGGAACACGAGGAGGTCCACTTCGTCGTGTGGGTCGCCGCGGTCTCGATCGGCGCGGCCCTCGCGGGCATCGGCGCGGGGTGGGCGCTCTACCGGGAGCACCGCGATCCGGACCCCGTCACCCGCCTCGGCCGCCTGCACACGCTCCTCCAGCGCCGCTACTACGTGGACGACGCGTACCTGCGCGGCATCGTGTTCCCGATCCGCGACCGGCTCGCGGCCGCGGTCTATTGGACCAACCAGCACCTGATCGATCGGGTCGTCAACGACGCCGCGCGCGCTGCGCGTACGGCGGCCGTCGGCGTCATGGCGGTGGACCGCGGCGTCATCGACGGCGCGGTGAACGGGGTCGCCGGTACGACGGGCTTCGTCGGTGGCATCCTGCGGTACGTGCAATCCGGGAACGTGCAGCGCTACGCGGCGTTCCTGTTCACCGGCCTGGTGATCCTGGCCATCGTCTTCACACGGGTCTGACCGAGAGAGAGCGAGGAGCAGCATGAGCTGGAACGGGTGGGCCATCTCGATCGCGACGTTCCTGCCCCTGCTCGGGGCGATCGCGATCGCGCTCGTCCCGGGGAGCCGGGACCGGCTCGCCCGCGGGCTGGGCATCGCGGTGACGGGCGTGGCGATGGTCGTGGCCATCGCGATCGCGGCGGGGTTCGACTACGGGAACGCCTCGACGTTGCAGTTCGTCGTGGACGCCCCGTGGATCCCCGCGATCTCCGCCCGGTACCACATCGGGATCGACGGGATCAGCATGCCGCTGTTCGTGCTGACGTTCGTGCTCTCGTTCCTCTGCGCGATCTACACGTGGCGCTACGTCCCGAAGCCCGGGAACGCCAAGGCGTTCGTCGCCCTGATGCTCCTGCTCGAGACGGGGATGGCGGGCACGTTCATCGCCTTCGACCTGATCCTCTTCTTCGTCTTCTGGGAGCTGGTCCTCGTCCCGATGTACTTCCTGATCGGGGTGTGGGGGAGCGCGAACCGCGAGTACGCCTCGATCAAGTTCTTCCTCTACACGCTGTTCGGGTCGGTGTTCATGCTGCTCGGGTTCCTCGCGATGTACTTCCGCTCCGACGTGGGCGGCGCGCACACGTTCGACATCATCGCGCTGCAGCAGTTCGCCGCCGGCGGTGGGTTCTCGACCGGGTTCCAGCTGGTCGCCTTCGGGGCGATCGCCCTCGGCTTCGCCGTGAAGGTGCCGATGTGGCCGTTCCACACGTGGCTCCCCGACGCGCACACCGAGGCCCCGACGATCGGGTCGGTGCTCCTGGCCGGCGTGATGCTGAAGATGGGCACCTACGGGTTCGTGCGCATCGCGCTGCCCCTCCTGCCGGAGGGCGCGAAGGCGTACGCGCCGTGGATCGGCCTGCTGTCGGCGGTGGCCATCGTCTACGCGGCGCTCGCCTGCCTCGCGCAGAAGGACCTCAAGCGCCTCATCGCGTTCTCGTCCGTCGGCCACATGGGCTTCGTGATGCTCGGCATCTCGACCCTGACGGCGATCGGCATCAACGCCGCGATCTTCGGGATGGTCGCCCACGGCATCATCACCGGCATGCTCTTCTTCTGCGTCGGCTCGATCTACGACCGCTACCACACGCGGGAGATCGCGGAGATCGGCGGCGGCATGATGCAGAAGACCCCGCTCCTCGCGGGCACGTTCGCGTTCGTGTCGATCGCATCGCTCGGGCTCCCGGGCCTCGCCGGGTTCTGGGGCGAGGTCATGGCCCTCCTCTCGGCCTTCTCGCCGGCGCCGTTCCTCTCGACCGGTCTGTTCCGCGCGTTCATGGTTGCCGGCGGCATCGGCACGATCCTCACCGCGGGCTACTTCCTCTGGATGCTCCAGCGCGTGAACATGGGGACGCTGCCCGAGAAGTGGGCGTCGAGCGACTTCGGTGACGTCCTGCCGATCGAGTGGATGGCGTGGGCGCCGCTTCTCGTGGGCACGCTCGTGCTCGGCCTCTACCCCCGACTGGTGTTCGGGATGACCGACGGGCCGGTCCAGGCGATCGCCCGCCTCCTGGGAGCGTGACGTGACGGGCAATCCCTCGATCGACCTGCACGCGCTCGCGCCGGAGATCATCCTCTCGGCCACGATCCTGCTCGTGCTCGTCACCGACGCGTTCCTGCCCGCGCGCCGCGCCTGGGTGGGGATGCCCCTCGCGACGATCGGCGTGCTGGGCGCCCTCGCGGCGACGCTCACGCTCCTCGGGTCGACGCGGAGCACCTTCGACGGGTCGTTCGTCGTCGACGGGTTCGCCCTGCTGTTCAAGGTGCTGTTCCTCGTCCTCGCGGTCCTCGTCCTCCTGCTCTCCGCGCGCTACATGCGCGACGGTCGCTACTACCAGGGCGAGTACTACGTGCTGCTGCTGACCGCGTTCCTCGGCTGCTCGATGATGCCGTCGTCGCGGAACCTCCTCACGCTCTTCCTCGCGCTCGAGCTGGTCTCGGCACCGGGGTTCCTCCTCGCGGCCTTCCGCAAGACGGACCCGCGGTCCAACGAGGCGGGGCTCAAGTTCTTCCTGATCGGGGTGCTCTCGACCGCGGTGATGCTCTACGGCATGAGCCTCGTGTACGGGCTCGCCGGGACGCTCGACCTGCGCGGGATCGGCGCCGCGTTCGGCGGCCCGCTCGACGACGGCCGCGAGGCGCTCGCGCTCGCCTCGATCCTGTTCATCGTGGCGGGCTTCGCGTTCAAGGTCTCCGCCGTGCCGTTCCAGTTCTGGGCGCCGGACACCTACGAGGGCGCGCCGGTGCCGGTGGCCGGCTTCCTCGCGACGGCCTCGAAGGCCGCAGGGTTCGCGGGCCTGCTCCAGGTGATGTTCGTCGCGTTCCCCGCCCAGCACGCGTTCTGGGCCCCCGTGTTCGCCGCCCTCGCGATCGCGACGATGACCATCGGGAACCTCGTCGCGCTCCAACAGCGCCAGGTCGTGCGGCTGCTCGCCTACTCGGGGATCGGGCAGGCCGGCTACATCCTGCTGCCCTTCGCGCTCGCCTCGGGGAACCTCGCGCTCGACGGTGCGGCGTTCTCCGCCGCCGTGACCTACATCCTCATCTACGCCGTGATGACCGCGGGCGCCTTCGCCGTCGTGACCGCGCTCGCCGCGGAATCACCGGGACTCCTCGTCGAGGACCTCGCGGGCCTCGGTCGGCGTTCCCCGTTGATCGCGGTCGCGATGACGACGTTCATGGTCGCGCTCGCCGGGATCCCGCCCACGGCCGGGTTCTGGGCCAAGCTCTTCGTGTTCTCGGCCGCGATCGATCGCGGGGGCATCGGCATCGCGCTCGCGATCGCGATGGTGCTCAACTCGGTGGTGTCGCTGGCGTACTACCTCGCCGTGGCCCGCACGATGATGGTGTCGCCGCCGACGACGGACCGCGCCTTCCGGCCGTCGCTCGCCGTGCGGGTGGTCGCCCTCGCGTCGCTCGCGGCGGTGCTCGTCGTGGGCGTGTACCCGCAGGCCCTCGCGCACTTCCCGCCGCTCGCGACGCTCGTCGGTTAGGCGAGCAACGCGGTCAGGCTGGTGATGACGCCGGCCCCCGGCCGGTCCGCCTCGCGGTCGATGCGCAGGCTCGCGATCCCGACGGCCTCGGCGCCCGCGATGAAGTCCGGGTTGTCGTCGACGAAGACCGCCTCGTGGGCGGCGGCGTCGAGCGCCTCGAGCCCCGCCAGGTAGATCCCCGACGAGGGCTTCATCGAGCCGATCTCGTAGGACAGCACGATCGCGTCCATCTCCTCGACGAGGCCGAGGCGTTGGACGAGCGCGCGCGTGCCGTGCGAGCAGTTGCTGACGAGCACCGTCGGGACGCCCCGCTCGCGCAGGCCCCGCAGCGCGGGGAGCGCGTCGCCGTGCAGGTGGATGCCGTGGGCGAGGTGCTCGACCTCCATCGCGCGGAGATCGGCGACGAGCGCGGGGGTCGGTTCCACGCCGATCGTCTCGAGGACCGCGACCATGTCGCCCTCGGCGCTGCCGTAGGCGCCGGTGCCCCGGCCCTCCTGCGTGGCGATGAACCCGTCCAGGAGGCGGAGGTGGGGGAGCCCGAGTCGCGTCTCCATCCGTTCGCGCAGCTGCGTCCACTCGCTCCAGACGAGCGTGTCGAACAGATCGATGAGCGCGACCCGGGCCGCCACCCTAGGCCGTGAGCTCCGCGCAGAACTCGCCGAAGGCGTCAACGTACGTGCGGATGTCGTCCTCGGTGTGCTGCACGGAGAGCGTCCACTGCTCCTCGTCGCCGGGCGTCATGAAGATGCCGCGGTTGATCATCCAGGGGAACGACGCGCGGAACAGATCCGGGATCGTCTCGAGGAAGTCGCGGTAGCTCGTGAGTGGCTCCTTCCGGTACGAGACGCAGCCCTTCGCGCCGAGGTCCACGGTGTGCGCCGGGATCCCCGACTCGTCGATCGCGCGCTGGCATCCCTCCGCGAGGAGGGAACCGAGCTTCCCGAGGTGGTCGTACGCGTCGCGGGTGAGCACCTGCGTGAGCGCCGCGAGGCCGGCAGCGACCGAGAGGGGGTTCCCGTTGAAGGTCCCCTGCTGGGCCGTGCCCTTCTTCACGTACTCCATCAGGTTGGCGTCGCCGCCGAACGCGCCGATCGTGACGCCGCCGCCGATCGCCTTGGCCCAGGCCGCGAGGTGCGGCTGGACGCCGAAGCGCTCCGCGGCGCCGCCGTAGGCGATCGTGCCACCGCACTTCACCTCGTCGAAGATCAGCACGCTCCCGTTCCGCTCGCACAGGTCTCGCAGGGCCTGCAGGTAGCCGGGCTTGGGGAGCACGATGCCGATGTTCATCATCACCGGCTCGAGGATCACGCACGCGATCTCGTCGCCGTGCTCCGCGAACAGGTCCTCGACGGCCTTCGCGTCGTTGTACGGCACGATGATCGTGTCGTTCCACGTGGAGGCCGGCACCCCCTTGGAGGTCGGCTTCGAGGTGTACGCGTGCCCCGTCGAGTCCGCCGAATCGCCCTTCACGCTGAAGCGCATGTCGAGCACATCCGCCTCGGGCACCACCGAGAACAGCACCGCGTCGTGGTGGCCGTGGTACGAGCCTTCCATCTTCACGATGCGGTCACGACCCGTCGCGGCCCGGGCGACCCGGATCGCGTCCATCGTGGCCTCGGTCCCGGAGTTCACGAAGCGCATCTGCTCGGCGCCGAAGCGCTGGCAGATCTCCTCCGCGAGCGCGACCGAGCGTTCGGTCGTGACCGCGAAATGGACCCCCTGCGTGGCGGCCCGGTTGATGGCCTCCACGATCGCCGGGTGCGCGTGCCCCACCACGTTGACGCCGAAGCCGCCGTGGAAGTCCACGTACTCGGTGCCGTCCACGTCCCAGACCCGGGAGCCCTGTCCGCGCTCCAGGTAGACGGGGTACGGCTGGACGGTCTGGAAGTTCGAGACCACCCCGTTGGGGAGGGACCGGATCGCCCGCTGATGCAGCAGGCTCGAACCCGCGGTCCTGTCGAGCAACTTCTGGTGTTCCTTGGCCGCCACCTGGGCGGCCCGCGTGGTCAGTAAGTCGACGTCCACGCTTATCACCCCCACCTTCTGACCCACCCTACCCGGGCCCCCCGGGGGTCCGTCAAGGAAGCGGATGGGGCCCGATCCGTGCGTGGAACGTGCCTACGGACGGAAGTTCGTGAACTGCAGCGGGATCCCGAAATCGTGACCCCGGAGCGCCTGGATCACGTCCTGGAGGTCGTCCCGCTTCTTGCCCGTGACCC
>JBJTHT010000153.1:0-13555 GCA_046094605.1 Actinomycetota bacterium
GGGGCCCGCACCGGGCGGGGCCGGCGGGGGTGGTCACGCAGGGCGAGCCGACTCGCGGGGGCGCAGGACGCGGCCGCGGCGGCCGCGAGGGCCGCCGAGTTGATCGCCACGCGCATCGCGGCCGCCGACGGCCGCGGGTTCGCCCTCGGCGTGAGCGGCGGGCGCACGCCGCCGCTGATGTTCCGTCTCCTCGCCGAGCGCGACGACCTCCCGTGGGACGGCGTCGAGGCGTGGCAGGCCGACGAGCGCATCGCACCGCCCGGTTCGCCGCGCAATCCGGGGTTCGTCGGGAGCGGCCTCGGCGACCGACTCTTCATGCATTGGATGCCCGTCGAGGAACCCGATCTCGACCGCGCCGCCGAGGACTACGCGATGGGACTGCCCGACGCGTTCGACGTGATCCACCTGGGCCTCGGCGCCGACGGTCACACCGCGTCGCTCATCCCGGGCGATCCGGTCGCCGACGTCCGCGACCGCGCGGTCGCGTTCTCGCGACCCTACCAGGGGTTCCCGCGCATGACGCTCACGATCCCGGTGCTCGACGCCGCGCGCGAGATCGTGTGGCTCGTGACCGGCGAGGAGAAGCGTGAGGCGCTCGCACTGCTGCTCGCGGGCGACGCGTCGATCCCGGCCGGCGCGGTGCGTCCGCGCTCCGGCGTGGTCGTCGCGGACCGCGACGCCGCGGGATAGCCGCGGACCGCGACGCCGCGGGATAGCCGCGGACCGCGACGCCGCGGGCTAGAACCGGTCGAGTCGGAACCGATCGAGCGGCAGCGACGGCGTCATCCCCGTCGCGAGGTCGGCGATCAGCTCGCCGAGGAGCGGCGTGAACTTGAAGCCGTGGCCGCTGCACGGCGACGCCACGACGATCGGTCCGCGTCGGTCGAGCACGAAGTCCTCGTCCGGAGCCATCGTGTAGAGGCACGTCTCGGTGCCGAGGACGCGGTGCGGCGCGTACCGCGATCGCGCGTGATCGAGGACGCGTTCGAGACGGACGGGGTCGGGTTCCCGGGACGATGCGTCGGCGTCGATCGCGGGGCCGGACGCGTGCAGGGCGACCTTCACGTGCCGCGGCGTCGTCGGATCGGGGACGGCGTAGGGGGTGGCCGCACCGTCCGGTGTCCAGTCGATGAACGCCGGGAACGCGCCATCCGCCTCGAGTTCGAGGTACGTCACCTGTTCCAGCGTCGGGACGAGCGGGAGCGCGAGGTCGACAAGGAGGCCGCGGGTCCAAGCGCCGGCCGCGACGACCACGACGTCCGCACGCAGCGCGCCGCCGTCGGCGACGACCTCGACGCCGCGATCGATGGAACGTACCGACGACACGGTCGTCCCCTCGCGCACGTCGACGCCGCTCGCACGGCAGAGCCTCGCGAGCGCGGCGAGCGTCCGCGCCGCCAGGCAGATCCCGGCGTCCTCCTGCACCAGCGCGCGTTCGTCGTCCCCGAGGCGAAGCGTGGGCCAGCGCTCGACGACCTCGGCGCCGCTCGCCCACGCGAACGGCTCACCGGCGGCGGCGAGCGCCTCGGCGGCGCGCGGTGCGCCGGAACCGACGTCCACGCCGCCCGTCGTCACGAGGAGGGATTCGCCGGCCGCGTCCTCGAGCGCGCGCCAGCGTCCGAGGGCGGCGCGCGCCATGCGCACGTAGGCGGGATGGTCGTACGCGAGGCGGAAGATCCGCGTCGGCCCGCCGGAACTCGCGCCCGCGTGCCCGATCGCGGCCCGTTCCAGGAGGACGACCGAGCGTCCGCGCTCGGCCAGGGACCGCGCGGCGGCGGCGCCGGCGGCGCCGCCGCCGACGACGATGACGTCGGCGTCGCCCATGCGTGGAGCCTACGGGTAGTGGCGGGGCGGGGCGCGGGGCGCTGCTCGTCCATCCGCCCAGTGTCCCGCCCCGCGCCCCGCCCCGCCGGCTGGCCCGCCGTCGGCTACTGGGTGCGCGTCACCCTGGCGATCACGGCGACCCTGATCGCCGTCGAGGCGCTGCGTCGGGCCGCCAACGTCGTCGTGATCGTGCTCGTCGCGCTGGTCCTCGCGGTCGGCCTCGATCCGCTCACGCGCGCCCTCGAGCGGCGCGGCGTCCGTCGGCCGTTCGCCGTCTCGCTCATCGTGCTCGGCGCCGTCGGCCTCGTGGTCGGGTTCCTCGCGCTCGTCGTCCCGCCGCTCGTCGGTCATATCGGCGGCCTCGCCGACGACATCCCCGGCTACGTCGACCGACTCGCTCGCCGCGGTGATTGGCTCGGTCGGTTCGTCCGCGAGAACGACGTGTCCGCCCAGCTGCGCGAGTGGATCGCGACGCTCCCTTCGACGATCTCGGGTTCCTTCGGCGCGATCATCGGGTTCACCGGACGCGTCACGGGTGCGGTGTTCAGCGCGGTCACCGTCTTCATCCTGGCTGTCTACTTCCTCGCGGCGCTCCCGCGCATCCGCGCGGTCGCGCCGTCGCTGCTCGACGGTCCGTACCGCGAGCGTGGTCGCCGGGTGCTCGACGAGGCCCTCGCGAAGATCGGTGGCTACGTGATCGGGAACCTCGCGACCTCGCTCATCTGCGCGCTCGCCGCCGGGGTCGCGCTCGGACTGATCGGCGTCCCGTTCGCCGTCCCGCTCGCCGTGTGGGCGGGGCTCGCCGACCTGATCCCCGCCGTCGGCGCGTTCCTCGGCGCGGCACCGGCGATCATCGTCGCGCTGTTCTCCTCGCCGCGCGAGGCGCTCATCGTCTTCATCTACTTCCTCATCTACCAGCAGGTCGAGAACTACCTCATCGTGCCGCGCGTGATGAAGGGTGCGGTGGACCTCTCGCCCGCGGCGGTCGTCATCAGCACCCTGGTGGGTGGCGTCCTGGCCGGGTTCGCCGGCGCGATCCTCGCCCTGCCCGTCGCGGCCACGATCAAGGTCGTGGTGAGCGACGTCTGGCTCGCGGAACGACTCGCCTCGGCGCGCCGGTCCGAGGAGCGATGACCGACACGCTGCCCGCGCTCCTGGGCGTGGTGGGTCGGACCCTCGTCGTCTACCTCGGCGTGGTGCTCGGCCTGCGGCTCGTGGGGAAGCGGGAGCTCGGACAGCTGGGGATCCCGGACCTCGTGGTGGTCCTGCTCCTCGCCAACGCGGTGCAGAACGCGATGGTCGGCACCGACGCGAGCGTCCCCGCCGGGCTCGTGTCGGCGGGGACGCTCCTCGTGGCGAACCTCGTCGTGACCCGCGCGCGGCTCGCGTCCCCGGTCCTCGGTCGGCTCATCGAGGGGGTCCCCACGGTGCTCGTGCGCGACGGCGTGGCCGTGACCGAGAACGTGCGGCGCGAGGGGATCGACGACGAGGAACTCCTGAGCGTCGTGCGCGAGCACGGCCTCGAGCGGCTCGCCGACGTGCAGCTCGCGGTGCTCGAACCCGACGGCACGGTGAGCGTGGTGCCGCAGTCCTCGCCGGTCCTGCGCAGCCGTCGGCGCGTCCGACAGATGCGGAGGCACTGATGCGCGAAGAGGCCAAGGGCAAGACCGGACAGCCGACGGATCGGCGCAACAAGCCGGAGCGTCCGCGCGACGAGCTCGGGCGACCGCAGCCGTGGGGAACCCCGAACCGCCTGACGCTCGAGCCCTACGACGACCTGACGCTCGACCAGAACCACGCGCTC
The DNA here is from genome assembly GCA_046094605.1 of Actinomycetota bacterium. Lineage (GTDB taxonomy): Bacteria > Actinomycetota > UBA4738 > UBA4738 > HRBIN12 > JBJTIF01. The sequence goes on from JBJTHT010000153.1 coordinate 3,629, forward strand.
GGCATCCGCTCCTTCGACGAGCGGCGGTTCTTCCCCGCGCACGAGGCGTGGGAGACGGCGTGGAAGCAGGCGAAGGGCACCGGCGACGAGGAGTTCTTCAAGGGCCTCTCGCAGCTCGGAGCGGGCTACGTCCATCTCCTGCGCGGCAACGCCCACGGTGCGGTGCGGTTGCTCAGGCGTGCGACGTCGCGCCTGCAGGGGTTCCCGGTCGGACACCGCGGCGTCGACACGGCCGCGGTCTGCGCGGCGGCCGAGCGCGACGCGCGCGCCGTGGAGTCCGGCGAGCTCCGCCCCGGCGAGGACGCGCCGCATCGCGCACCGGTGATCGGTCGGGGTTGACGCAGCGCGCCCACCCCGGGACGATGACCGCGTGGCGGACGACGCGAACGTCCTGGAGTGGAAGGGCCGCACGGGCCCGTTCACGATCGGCCTGAATCCGGGCGTCTTCTCGCCGACCCACACGAGCCGGACCCTCGCGGACGCGCTCGAGATCTCCCCGGAGGACGTCGTGATCGACGTGGGCTGCGGGAGCGGGGTCCTCTCCTTCGTCGCCGCGCGCCTGGGCGCCCGTCGCGTCTACGGGTGCGACCTCTCGGAGGAGGCCGTCGAGATGGCCAAGGTGAACGCCGTCGCGCTCGGCCTCGATCAGGTGACGGAGTTCCGCGCGGGCAACCTGCTCGAACCCGTACGCGATGTGCGCGCCGACGTGATCATCGGCGACGTCTCCGGCGTGCCCGACGAGATCGCCGCGGTGTCGGGGTGGTTCCCCGATGGTCGTGCGGGCGGGCCGACCGGATCCGAACTCCCGACGAAGATGCTCGAGGCGATCGCCGATTCCGGATGCCTGAAGCCCGGCGGTCGCCTCTACCTGCCGACCGGCACGCTCCAGGCGGAGTCGCGCATCATCGACGCGGCCAAGCGCATCTTCGGTGCGGCGAACCTCGAGTCGCTCGTCTCGCGCGAGTTCCCGCTCCCCGACGTCATCGCGAAGTCACGCGCGGTCGCCTCGATGATGAAGGACGGGATCCTCGACCTGCACGCGCGCGGCAGCCGTCTCCTGTGGCGGCTGCAGATCTGGCGCTGCGAACTGCCCGCCTAGTCGGCGGGTCGCACCGTCGCCACGGCCTCGACGCGGTACCCCGCCGCGCGCAGGTGATCCGCGCCGCCGCGGTCGAGCGCCAGCACGATGAGGCGCACGTCGCAGCCCGCATCGCGCAGCACCTCCGCCGCGGCCTGCACCTGGTGGCCCGTCGTGCTCACGTCCTCGACGAGTGCGACGCGCGCACCCGCGGGGGCGTGCCCCTCGACCTGCGACCGCGTCCCGTAGGCCTTCGGTTCCTTGCGGATCACGGCGATCGGGAGTCCCGTCTCCAGGCCGAGCGCGGCGACCAGGAGCGTGGCCGCGCCCTCGGGCGCCGCGATGTGCGTGACCTCCGTGGGCAGGAGGCCCGCGACCGCGTGGGCCACCTCGCGCAGGAGCGCGGGGTCCGTGAGGAACCGGAACTTGTCGAAGTAGGTGGTCGAGCGCTTCCCCGAGGAGAGGACGAAGTCGCCGTGGATCTCCGAGGCGGCGACCATCCGCCGCGCGAGTTCGTCGCCCATGGCTGGGTAGCATAGGTCCGTCCATGGGCCTCTACCGCGCCGTCGGCAAGCCGCTGTTCTTCGCGTTGCCGCCGGAGACCGCCCACCACCTCGCGCTCGACCTGCTCGGCCTGCCGCTCCCGTGGTCGGCGATCGGCGGCGCGCTCGGTCTGCCGTCCGTCCCGACGCGGCTCGCGGGCATCGAGCTCGCGAACCCGGTCGGCCTCGCCGCCGGGTTCGACAAGGGCTGCGAGCGGCTCGGTCCGCTGGGGCGCCTCGGGTTCGGCTACGTCGTCGGGGGAACCGTGACCCGCGCGCCGCGGACGGGCAACGCCCGTCCGCGTGTGCGTCGGCTGCGCGGCGGCTCGATGGTGAACGCGCTGGGGTTGCCGAACCCGGGCGCGGATGCGGTGGCGGCGCGAGCATCGCCGACGAATCGCGCGAGGACGTCGTCGACACGCACGCGCTCCTCGAGCCGCACGTGGACGCCGTGGAACTGAACGCGAGCTGTCCCAACGTGTCGTGGGGCCGCGACCGCGACGACGAGGCGCACCTCGCCGATCTCCTCGCCGCGCTCGCGGGCCGTCGGCGACCCCTCTTCGTGAAGCTCCCACCGTTCCGCACCGACACCGAACGCGAGGTCGTCCTCGCGCTCGCGGGCATCGCGCGCGACGGCGGGGCCGACGGCCTCACGTGCTCCAACACCGCGCCGGTCGACGATGCGCGGCGTCCCCGCCGACAGCGCGCGTCCGGAGAGGCCGCCGCGACCGGTGGTTCCCTGCCGATCAACGCGTGCGGGGGCATCGATTCGCCCGCGACCGCGCGCGCGGCCCTCGACGCCGGCGCGACGACGGTCCAGCTGTACACGGGGCTCCTCCACGAGGGGCCCGGGCTCCCCGCACGGATCGTGCGTGGTCTCGCGCGGTGACGGTTGTCGGGTGGGGGGCGGCGGGGGATGATGCGCGCCTGACCCCGGGGGAACCGTGACCGACACCCAGCATGCCGTCCGGCTCGAGCGCGTCGTGAAGCGCTTCGGGGCGGTCGAGGCCGTCGCCGGGGTGGACCTCGCCGTGACGGAGGGCGAGTTCTTCTCCATGCTCGGCCCGTCCGGTTCCGGGAAGACGACGTGCCTGCGGATGATCGCCGGGTTCGAGGCGCCGACGGAGGGTCGCGTGTTCCTCGCCGGCACCGACGTCACCGACCTCCCGCCCTACGAGCGCGACGTGAACACCGTGTTCCAGGACTACGCGCTGTTCCCGCACATGACCGTCGCCGAGAACGTGGGGTACGGACTCCTCGTGAAGAAGGTGCCGACGGACGAGCGCCGCACGCGGGTGGCCGATGCGCTCGCGATGGTGCGCCTCGAGGCGTACGGCGATCGCCGTCCTTCGGAGCTCTCCGGCGGGCAGCGCCAGCGCGTCGCGCTGGCCCGCGCGCTCGTGAACCGGCCCGAGGTGCTGCTCCTGGACGAGCCGCTCGGCGCGCTCGACCTCAAGCTCCGTCAGGCGATGCAGGTCGAGCTCAAGCAGATCCAGCGCGAGGTCGGGCTCACCTTCGTCTACGTCACGCACGACCAGGAGGAGGCGCTCACGATGAGCGACCGCCTCGCGGTCTTCAACGCGGGTCGCATCGAGCAGATCGGCACGCCGGCCGAGGTGTACGAACGCCCCGCCACCGGGTTCGTGGCCGGGTTCGTCGGGGTCTCGAACGTCCTCGAGGGGGAGGCCGCCCGCCGGATCGCGGGGGACCCCCGGCCGTTCACCGTGCGCCCGGAGAAGATCGCCCTCGGGGAACCGGACGCCCCCGTCCCCGCGGGTGCCTGCTCGGTCGCCGGGCACGTGGCCGAGGTGGTCTACCTGGGGGCCGTGACGCGCTACATCGTGGAACTCGACGGCGGAGGATCCCTCGTCGTCATGCAGCAGAACCTGACCACGTCCTCCATGGAAGCCTTGCAGGTCCGGGGGAAGTCGGTCAGGCTCGTCTGGGATCCGAGCAACAACCGGCCGGTGGAGGCATCGGCCGGATGACGGATGGACAGGGAGGGAACGGCATGCGGACAGGACGCAGGTGGCTCGCCGTCCTCGGCATCGTCGCGCTCGTGGGCGCGGCGTGTGGCGGGGAGTCGGGCGGGGACGGCGGCGACGGGGGCGGCACCGCTCCCGAGGTGATCAGCACGATCGGGGAGACCGAGGGGGCGCTCAACCTCATCGCGTGGCCCGGGTACACCGAGGACGCGTGGATCACGCCCTTCGAGACGGAGACGGGTTGCGACGTGCAGGTCACGTACGGCAACACCTCCGACGAGATGGTGAACCTCATGCGCCAGAACGGCGGCGCCGACTTCGACGGGGTCTCGGCCTCGGGCGACGCGTCCAACCGGCTGATCGCGGCGGGCGATGTCGCGGCGATCGACGTCATGGGGCTGTTCCCCGACTACGCGAACGTGCAGGAGGCCCTGCAGGCCCCCGCGCACAACACGGTGGACGGCTTCCACTACGGGGTGCCCTACATGTGGGGACCGAACTTCCTCATGTACAACCCCGGTGAGGTCACGACCGCCCCGACGAGCTGGGACGTCGTCTTCGAGACGACGCTCGACGGGCAGCCGAACCCGTACGCGGGTCGCATCACCGCCTACGACAGCCCGATCTACATCGCCGACGCGGCGCTGTACCTGATGACGCACCAGCCGGATCTGGGCATCACCGATCCGTACGCGCTCACGACCGAGCAGCTCGACGCTGCGGTCGCCCTGCTCGAGCAGCAGGCGACGATGGTCGGCAAGTACTGGGCGATCTACACCGACGAGATCGACGGGTTCGACAACGGCGACATGGTCATCGGCACCGCGTGGCCGGTGAACCAGCAGTACGTGACCGGCGTGCCGGTGGAGAGCGTGACCCCCACGGAGGGCGTCACGGGCTGGGCGGACACGTGGATGATGTCCTCGAACGCCCCGCACCCGAACTGCATGCTCACGTGGATGGAGTACTCGCTGCGCGCCGACGTGCAGACGCAGGTGGCCGAGTTCTACGGCGCCACCCCGTCGAACGCCGCCTCGTGCGCGCAGCTGAACGCGGACCTGGGCGAGGCCGCCGCGCTGTACCACTGCGGCGACGACGCGTACCTCTCGTCCATCTACCTGTGGAGGACCCCGCTCGCGGACTGCGGTGACGGCCGCACCGAGTGCGCGGACTACACGGTGTGGACGCAGAAGTGGCAGGAGATCCGCGGCTGATCCGACGGGACCGGGGCGGGGCCCCCCCCCCCCGGCCCCCCCCCCCCGCACCCCCCCCGCGTGCACCCCCCCCCCCGCGGGCCCCCCCCCCCCACCGTCACCCACGGCGATGGCAGCCACCGACGCGGGCGCCCTGCGCCGACTCTCCGGGTTCCTCTTCCGCCATCGGCGGCTGAAGATGGGCCTGACCCTCGGGCCGCCGCTCGCGTGGATGGCCCTGATCTACCTCTCCGCGCTCGGCTTCCTGCTCGTCACGTCGCTCTGGCGGCTCGACCCGCTCACCTCCGAGGTGGTGCGCGAGGTCGGCGGTTCCAACTACGCGACGGTCTACCTCGGCGAAACGTACCGCACGATCGCGCTGCGCACGATCGGCATCGCGCTCGCGGTGACGCTCACGGACCTCGCGCTCGCGTTCCCGCTCGCGTACCACATGGCGCGCCTCGCGATCTCGGTCCCGCTGTGGATCAACTACCTCGTGAAGCTCTTCGGCCTGAAGACCGTGCTCTCGGGCGGCGGGCCGGCGGACGCGCTCCTGGGTGCGCTCGGCCTCGACGTGACGATCGTCGGCACGAACATCGCCGTGTGGCTCACGCTCTCCTACATCTGGTTCCCCTTCACGGTGCTCCCGATCTACGCCGCGCTCGAGCGCGTGCCGTCCTCGGTGCTGGAGGCATCGGGGGACCTCGGCGCGCGGGGGTGGATGACGTTCCGACGCGTGCTGCTGCCGCTCGTCCTGCCCGGCGTGGTCGCCGCGTCGCTCTTCGCGTTCTCGCTCTCCCTCGGTGACTACATCACCGCGACCTTCGTCGGCAGCAAGCTCTTCATCGGGAACGCGATCGACGGGCTGACCGGCATCGCGAACAACCGGCCGCTCGCGGCGGCGATCGCGACGCTCCCGATGGTCGTGATGGCGATCTACATGGCGATCGCGCGCCGCCTCGGCGCGTTCGAGGCGCTCTGATGGAGGGCCGCGGCGCGCGCCGGTTCCTCCGGGTCATGACCTGGGTCGCCATGGCGTTCCTCTACGTCCCGTTGGGCATCGTCGCGCTCTACGCGTTCACGCGCGGGCGGGGCTCGTCGTGGCCGCCGGACCTGTTCACGCTGCGGTGGTTCGGGGTCGCGTGGCGGGACGCGGAGCTGCGCCCGGCGCTCCTGCACTCCGTGGAGGTCGCCGTCGTCGCCACGGGTATGGCGCTCGTCCTCGGGAGCCTCGCGGCGTTCGCCGTGCACCGGTTCCGCTTCTTCGGCCGCGACGCCGTCTCCTTCGCGCTCGTGCTGCCGATCTCGCTCCCGGGCATCGTGACGGCGCTCGCGCTCTCGTCGGCCGCGGACGTGTCCGGGTTCGGCTTCGGGTTGCGCGCGGTGATCGTCGGCCACGCCACCTTCTGCGTCGTGGTCGTCTACAACAACGTGGTCGCCCGCCTGCGGCGCACCTCGGGATCGCTGGTCGAGGCCTCGATGGACCTGGGTGCGGACGGGTGGACGACGTTCCGCCTCGTGACGCTCCCCTCGATCCGCACGGCGCTCCTGGCCGGCGGCCTCCTCGCGTTCGGGCTGTCCTTCGACGAGATCATCGTGACGAAGTACCTCGCGGGGACGGATCAGACCATCCCGATCTGGATCTACAAGAACCTGCAGCGGCCGACGAACCGACCGATCGTGAACGTGGTCGCGCTGGTGGTCGGGGTCCTCGCGGTCGTGCCCGTCTACCTCGCGCAGCGCTTCGCGGCGGGGGAGAGCGTCGGCTTCACGCGCGGCCGCGACTGACGACGGAGGTCGTCGGGCGCGGCTAGAGGTACTGACCGGGCGCGCGTTCGCCCTGGCCCGGTTCCGCGGGGCCCTGCCCGGGCAGCCCGCGCCGGCGGAGCTCCTCGAACTGGGCGCGCGCGGCCGCCTGCTGCGCGAAGAGCGCGGCCTGGATGCCGTGGAAGAGGCCCTCGAGCCAGCCGACGAGCTGCGCCTGCGCCACGCGCATCTCGGCGTCGCTCGGGATGCCCGACATCGGCGGCGCGAGCGTGGAGAGCTCCTCCTTCAGGTCGTTGGAGAGGACCTCGGCGAGTTCCCCGAGCGCGCGTTCGTAGATCTGTCGAAGGCGGATGCGTCCCGGTTCGTCGAGGGAGGCCTGACGCGTCTCCTCGAGGAGCTCCCGGACCATGCTCGCGATGCGCAGGAGCTTCGCGGGCTGCGTGATCGCCTCGCGCTGGTCCTCCTGGGGGAACGCGATCTCGCCCTCGGGCTCGCCCTGCGGCCCCTGACCGTTCAGCTCGCTCTCCATGCGCTCCACGCTAGCAGCGCGGGGCGTCAGTCCCCGAGCGAGGCGAGCCAGAGGGCTTCGGCGAGGGCGGTGCGCTCGAGGTCGGCCAGACCGACGCTCTCATCGATCGAGTGGTACTGGCTGCGCTCGTCGGACGCGCCGTACATCAGGATCTCGGCCGCCGGGAACGTCTCGTGGAGGACGGGCACGAGCGGCACGGAGCCGCCGCTGCCGATGCGCGCGACGGGCTGACCGTAGGCGGCCTCCATCGCGGCCTTCATCGCCGAGACCGCCGGTCCGTCGTCGCGGATGCGCATGCCCGACCCGGCCTCGCCCTCGTCCACGGTCGTCTCGACGCCCCACGGCGCGTGGGCGCGCAGGTGCGCGGCGAGGAGTTCGCGACCGCGCACCGGGTCCTCGTCGGGGGCGAGTCGCAGACTCACCTTGGCGCTCGCGACCGGCACCAACTGGTTCGACGCTTCGCGCACCCTCGGCGCGTCGATGCCGAGCACCGAGACCGCCGGGCCCGTCCACAGCCGTTCCGCGATCGGACCGGTGCCGATCAGCCGCACGCCGGGACGCATCGGCGCCTCGTGGCGCAGTTCCGCCTCGTCGATCGCGACGCCGTCCCACGGTCCGGAACGCAGTCCCTCGATCGCGACGCTCCCGTCGTCGCGATGCAGCGACGCGAGGATGCGCGCGAGGGCGGAGAGCGCGTCGGGGATCGGGCCGCCGAACACGCCGCTGTGCACGGCGAGGTCGAGGACCCGAACCGTGACGCGGCAGTCCACGACGCCGCGGATCGAGGTCTCGAGCGTCGGTACGCCCGCGCGCCAGTTCCCCCCGTCGGCCACGCCGATCACGTCGGCCGCGAGGAGGTCGCGGTGGCCCCCGATCAGGAACGGCAGGTGCTCGGTGCTCGACTCCTCCTCGCCCTCGACGAGGACCTTGATCGTGACGGGCGACGGCTCGCCGAGGGCGCGCAGCGCCGCGGCGTGGATCGCGACGCCGCACTTGTCGTCGGCGGTGCCGCGACCGTAGAGCCGACCGTCGCGCTCGACGGGCTCGAAGGGCGGGGAGTGCCACTGTTCCACCGGCCCCTCCGGTTGCACGTCGTGGTGGGCGTAGAGGAGGACGGTCGGCGCGCCGGCGGGGCCGCGGACCTCGCCGTAGACGGCGGGGTGTTCGACGTCGGGCATCTCGATGAGTCGCACGCCCTGGAACCCCGAGGACGCGAGGATGTCGGCGGTCGCTTCGGCCGACGCGCGGACCGGCGCGGTGTCGTAGCCGGGGAAGGCGATCGACGGGATGCGCACGAGCCGTTCGAGGTCGGCGCGCGTGCGCGCCATGTCCCCGGCGACCGCGGCCCGCAGGTCCTCGCGCATGCGCGGAACCTACCTCAGGGCCAGATGCGCTGCAGGGTCCAGCCCGACGCGCCGCGCGTGTAGCGGAACCGGTCGTGCATCCGGTTGCGGCCCTCGCGCCAGACCTCGATCTGGTCCGGGACGACGAGGAACCCGCCCCAGTGGTCGGGGAGCGGCACCTCGCCGCCCTCGAAGCGTTCCTCGGCCTCGTGGAACGCCGCGTCCAGCGCCTCGCGCGACTGCGCGGGTTCGCTCTGGTGCGAGGCCCACGCCGCGACGCGGTGGCCCCGCGGGCGGGAGGCGAAGTAGGCCTCGGACTCGGCGCGGGGCAGGCGCTCCGCGTGGCCCATCACCTTCACCTGGCGTCCGAGCTCCTTCCAGAGGAGCACCAGGGCGACCTCGGGGTGCGCACCGATCGCGCGCGACTTGCGACTGCCGTAGTTCGTGAAGAAGCGGAACCCGCGCTCGTCGATCCCGCGCAGGAGGACCGTCCGCGCCTGCGGCCGCCCGTCGGCGTCCACGGTCGCGAGGGTCATGGCCGTGGGCTCGAGCAGGCCGGCCGCGATCGCCTCGTCGACCCACCGGGCGACCTGACGGATCGCGTCCGCGTCGAGGTCGCGCTCGAGGAGGGGTTCGTTCCCCGGACCGCCCACGCGCCCCCGGCAGGACTCGAACCTGCGCTTCCGGCTCCGGAGGCCGACGCTCTATCCGCTGAGCTACGGGGGCTTGCCGCGAGTCTAGCAACGCGCGTCGGGAGCACCGCGCGCAGCCGCTACGCTCCCCGGATGGAACGCATCGAGGATCGCCTCTCCGCGCTCGTCCGCGAGGCGCTCGGCGCCCTCGGCGGCGCCGACGTCGAGGTCGTCCTCGACGTGCCGCGCGTGCGCGAGCACGGCGACTTCTCGACGAACGCGGCGATGCGCCTGGCGGCCGCGTCGGGACGCCCCCCGCGGGAGGTCGCTGCCGACCTCGTCGCGCGGCTCCCCGCCTCGCCGTACGTGGCGCGCGCGGAGGTGGCGGGTCCCGGGTTCGTGAACCTGTTCCTCACGCAGGCGTGGCTCCACGAGGCGCTCCGCGCCGCGATCGCCGAGGGTGACGCCTACGGCCGCGCGCCGAGCACCGGGCGCTCGGTGCAGATCGAGTTCGTGTCCGCGAATCCGACGGGGCCGCTGCACCTGGGCCACGCGCGCAACGCGGCGATCGGGGACGGGCTCGCGTCGGTGCTCGACGCCGCCGGCTGGCGCGTGGAGCGCGAGTACTACTTCAACGACGCGGGCCTGCAGATGGAGCGCTTCGGCGCGTCGGTCGAGGCCCGCTACCTCCAGCGCTTCGGCCGGCCGGCCGAGGTGCCGGAGGACGGCTACCCCGGCGAGTACCTCGTGGACGTGGCCGCCGACATCGCGCGCGTGCACGGCGACGCGCTCCGAGGGCGCCCGGGCGGGGCGCGCCGCGCCCCCCCGCGCGCCCGCGGGGCCCGAAGGGTGCGCGCG
>JBJTHT010000154.1:0-30044 GCA_046094605.1 Actinomycetota bacterium
GGGCCGCGCGGCCCCCCGGGTCGCCGCCCCCCCCCCCCCCCCCCGGGCCGCCGGCCGCGGCCCGGACGCTCACACCGTGATGAGGTCGCGGAACCCGTCGAGCGTCGCCTGGCCGATGCCGCTCACGTCGAGCAGGTCGTCCACGCTCGCGAACGGCCCGTTCGCCGTGCGGTAGTCCACGATGCGCTGGGCGAGGACCTCGCCCACGCGCGGGAGCGTCTCCAGGTCCGCGGCCGTCGCTGCGTTGATGTCGATGCGACCGTCGGCGCTCACACCGCCCGTCGCGGCCGCGGCGATCTCGCCCCGGCGAGGGATGTAGATCTGCGTGCCGTCCACGGCGAGGGCCGCGAGGTTGATCGCGTCGAGGTCGGCACCGCGCAGCGCGCCGCCGGCCGCCTCGAGGGCATCCACGAGCCGTGCGCCGGCGGCGAGTTCGTACACGCCGGGCGAGCGCACCCGACCCGCGACGTGCACGACGACCGGAGCGGCCGGCGCGGGAGATGCGGGCGCGGTCGTCGCGATGGCGCCGCGGACCGCGCGCACCTCCACGGTCCGCGGGAGCGAACGCCAGTACCAGAGACCCGCGGCGGCGAGCAGGAGCACCACGAGCGCGGCGGCGCCGGCGACCTCGGCGCGCGTGAGCTCCGCGAGCCGGTCGCGGACGTCGTCCTTCGTGGGCACGGTCCTCCCCTCGGAGAGGACGCGGACCCTAGTCGGCGAGCGGGTGGCGTTGGGTGACCGAGGTCACCGACGCGCGACGACGTTCACGAGGCGCGGCGCGCGCACGACGACCTGGGCGACCTCGCGACCGGCGAGCGCGCGACGCACGCCGTCCGAGGAGAGCGCGAGATCGCGGCACGCCTGTTCCGATGCGTCCGCCGCGACCTCGACGCGGTCCCGCACCTTGCCGTCGACCTGCAGGACGAGCGTCACCCGCTCCTCCCTGACGAGGGCGGCGTCCCACCCGGGCCACGCGGACACGTGGACGCTGTCGCGCTCCCCCAGCACCGCGCGCCAGAGCTCCTCGGCGACGAACGGCGCCATCGGGGCGAGCATCTGCACGAGGAGCCGCGCGCTCGCGAGCGCGCCACCGCCCGCGTCGAGCCCCGCGCGCATCTCGTTCGTGAGGACCATGAGCTTCGAGATCGCCGTGTTGAAGCGGAACCGCTCGAGGTCCTCCGTCACGCCCTTCACCGCGCGCTGGGCGACGCGGCGGAGCACCTCGGGCTCCGCCGCGTCACCCCGCTCGACGGCATCCGAGACCGCCGCCCATACCCGGTTCAGCCACGAGCGGACACCGGGTGGTCGCGCGGGGTCCGGCGCGATCAACTTCCAGTCGATGTCGTCCTCGAACGGACCGGCGAAGAGCATCGTGAGGCGCATCGTGTCGGCGCCCCAGCGTTCGACGATCGGCATCGGTTCCACGATGTTGCCCTTGGACTTGGACATCGAGGACCCGCCGTAGATCACCTGGCCCTGGTTCATCAGGCGGGGGAACGGTTCCGTGAAGGTCACGAGGCCCATGTCGTAGAGCACCTTCGTGAAGAAGCGCGAGTAGAGCAGGTGCAGGATCGCGTGCTCGACGCCGCCGGTGTACTGGTCGACCGGCATCCACCGCGCGACCTGTTCCGGATCGAAGGGCTGGTCGGCGTCGCCGGGCGAGCAGTACCGGAAGTAGTACCAGGACGAGTCCACGAACGTGTCCATCGTGTCGGTGTCGCGGGTCGCGGGACCGCCGCACGACGGACACGTGGTCCGCAGGAACCCCTCGTGGCGCGCGAGCGGCGATTCGCCGCCCGGTCGGAAGTCGACGTCGTCGGGGAGCAGGACCGGGAGCTGGTCGTCGGGGACGGCGACCTCGCCGCAGGACGAGCAGTGCACGATCGGGATCGGCGCGCCCCAGTAGCGCTGACGGCTGATCAGCCAATCGCGCAGGCGGAACGTGACGGCCGCTTCCCCCCGCCCGCGCTCGGCGAGCCAGGACGCCACCTCGCCGATGACGCCCGGCGTGCGCTTCCCGTCGAAGGGCCCCGACGCGACGAGCACGCCCTCCGCGGCGTGGGCCTCGGTCATCGCGGCGCCGTCGAGCGCGGGTCCGGCCTCGGGCTGGACGACGACGCGCACCGGCACGCCGTGGGCGCGCGCGAACTCGAAGTCGCGCTGGTCGTGGGCGGGGACGCCCATGACCGCGCCCGTCCCGTACTCCATGAGCACGTAGGGAGCGACGTAACAGGGGATGCGCTCGCCGTTCACCGGGTTCACGGCGTGGACGCCGAGGGCCACCCCCTCGCGCGTCTCGGCCTGCTCGCGGTTCGTGAGCGGCGTCGTGCGGAGCCGGTCCACGAGCGGACGGACGGCGTCGGTGGTCCCGCCTGCCGCCGCGAGTCGCCCGACGAGGGCGTGCTCCGGCGCGAAGACGAAGAACGTCACGCCCCAGAGCGTGTCGGGCCGGGTCGTGAAGACCTCGACGCGGTCACCGGTCTCGGCGATCTCGAACGCGACGCGCGCGCCCTCGCTTCGACCGATCCAGTTCCGCTGCATCGTGACGACCCGCTCGGGCCAGTCCACGAGGCGTTCCATGTCGTCGAGGAGGCGCTGCGCGTAGTCGGTGATGCGGAAGAACCACTGCGTGAGGTCCTTGCGCACGACGTCGGCGCCGCAGCGCTCGCACCGACCGTCGACGACCTGCTCGTTCGCGAGCACCGTCTGGTCCTGGGGGCACCAGTTCGTCGCCGCGGCCTTCCGGTACGCGAGGCCGCGCTCGAACAGCCGCAGGAACAGCCACTGCGTCCACCGGTAGTACTCGGGATCGCAGGTGTGGAGCCGCCGCGACCAGTCGAAGGACATGCCGAACCGCTTGAACGACGCGGCCTGCTGCTCGATGTTCGCGTAGGTCCACTCCTTGGGGTGGATCCCGCGCTTGATCGCGGCGTTCTCGGCGGGCAGGCCGAAGGCGTCCCAGCCGATCGGGTGGAGCACGTCGTAGCCGCGCATCGCCGCGAAGCGCGCGACGGTATCACCGCCCGAGAAGGCCTCCGCGTGCCCCATGTGGAGGTCGCCCGAGGGGTACGGGAACATGTCGAGCGCGTAGAAGCGGGGCCGCGGATCGGCGGGGTCGGACGAGGCGCGGTAGCGCCCCTCCTCCTCCCAGATCCGCACCCACTTCGGCTCGATCTCGCCCGGTTCGTACCTGCGCATGGAACCGGATGCTACCCGGCCCCCGTGGCGTCTCAGGCCCAGCGCAGGAGCGCGCCGATCCCCTCGGCGGGTCCGGCGTCGGCGTCGACGACGCGCACCTCGGCGCCGGTGCCGAGGGCGGCGCGGGCGAGGGCCTCGCGGAGACGACCCGTCCGCGCCTCGAAGCCGAGGACCGACGCGCCGGCCGCCGTCGCGGCGATCGCGTGCGGGTCATCGCCGAACCACGCCTCGAGCCCGTCGTCGACGTCGGCGACGAGGAGCGTCTCGACCTGCCCCGCGGCGAGCGCGCCGGCGACGTCGTCGGCGCCAGCGGCGGCGCGGTCGCCCTGGCCGCGTTCCTCCTCGAAGCGCTCGAGGAGTTCCGCGGTGCGCAGGGCGGCGAGGTCGGCGAGCGCGGCCGCGACGTCCACGTGCGCGCCGCCGCTCCCGTCGGCGTTCCACCGCTCACCGCCGACGGTCCGCACGAGCGTGGCCAGGTCGCCCGGGAGGTCGTCACGGAGGAACTGCACCGCGCGCACGTCGCCCGCCACCAGGATGCGCTCGGCGCCCGCCCACCGCGCGAGCCGCTCGACCTCGACCGCCACCTCGCCCGCGTTGCGCTCCCAGGAGTTCTCCGCGCGGCGCTGGTAGCGGCGTTCGTTCAGATCCGCCCACCCCCCCTTGTGCTGGCGGGTGAGCGGTTCCTCGCTCGCCTCGAGGTCCTCCAGGAGCGCGGCGCCGCGGCGCACCGCGGTGATGTCGGCACCGCGCCGGTCGGTGAGGACGATGACGTGGGGGACCTCGCGCTGGCGCGTCGCCAGCACCGGTAGGAGCCACGGGAGCGACTCGTATCGACCGACCGCCAGATCGGCCTCCGCGGTCGTCGCGTGATCGGCGAAGGCGGAACCGTCCGCGGTCACCACCACATGGAGCGTGCGCCCGAAGCGATGCGCGCCGGGGACGTGGGCGTCCACGATCTCGACGAGCTGCTCCGGCGCCCCGCGCCGGAGCAGCTCGTCGCGCAGGCCCCACCACCGCAGGTGCGACCGCGGGCCCGCGTTGGCCACGGCCCCCTCGGTCGTCAGCCGGACCGAGAGGAACGGGCCGGGCGCGGTCGGCAGGTCGGTGAGGTCGAGGAGCGGTCGGATCGCCATGGCTCCACGATGCACCCCGAAGGCGGAACCCGTACCGGCCGGTCGTCCCGGAACCGCCGGGACCGTCCGTTAGCATCGCCGGCGTGGCGACGCGAGGGGACGATCCGACCGCGGTGGACCGCTACCTGGCGGCGCTCCCGATCGCCCAGCGGCGCGCGCTCGCGCACCTGCGCGCGACGATCGCCCGGGCCGCGCCGGGTGCGACCGAGGGGTTCTCCTACGGGATGCCCGCGTTCCGCCTCCGCGGTCACCCGCTCGTCGGCTACGCCGCGTGGAAGGGCCACTGTGCGCTGTACGGGATGAGCGCGGGCCTCGAGCGGTTCGCGCCGCGCCTCACGCCGTACTCGACGTCGAAGGGGACGATCCGCTTCGCCCCGGAGGAACCGCTCCCCGACGCGCTCGTGCGGGACCTCGTTCGGTTCCGCATCGGGGAGATCGACGCGCGCTGGCCTGCCTGACGCCGGGCGGTGGGTGGACCCAAGGGGATTCGAACCCCTGACCTCATGGCTGCCAGCCATGCGCTCTACCAACTGAGCTATGGGCCCGGTGCGCAGGGAAGTCTAGCGGGAGGGCGTCGCCGCGTCCGCGACGGGGATCCGGGGCGCATCGCCCCACAGGCGCTCCAGGTCGTAGAAGTCGCGCTCCTCCTGCGCGAACACGTGCACGACGAGGTCCACGTAATCGAGGAGCACCCAGCGGCGGTCCTCCTCCCCCTCGCGTCGGAACGGCCGCCGGCCCCGCGCGCGCATCGCATCGTCGATCGCATCCACGATCGTGCGCACCTGGCGGTCGCTCGTCCCGGTCGCGAGGACGAAGAGGTCCGTGATGACGAGCGTCGCATGCACGTCGAGGACGACGACGTCGAGTGCCTGCTTGTCGAGCGCCGCGCGCGCCGCGGCGAGGGCGTCGTCGCGGGTCTGGCGGCCGACGCCCGTCACCGGTACAGGCCCGCCTTGTCGATGTAGCTCTTCACGCCCTCGGGAACGAGGTAGCGGATCGGCCGACGGTCGCGGATGCGTTCCCGGATGTCGGTCGAGGAGATCGCGAGGGCGGGGATCGTCATGACGCTCACGTTGGGATGGCGGGTCGGCGCCTCGTGCTCGAACCGCGCGAGGTCGTGCCCGGGCCGCGTCGCCGCGATGAAGTGCGCGAGCGAGAGCACCTCCTCGGGATCCTTCCAGTGGAAGATCTCGAGCATCGCGTCGGCGCCGGTCACGAAGAAGAGTTCGGCGTCGGGGTTCTCCGCGGCGAGGACCCGGAGCGTGTCCACCGTGTAGGTCGGCCCCGCGCGATCCACGTCGACGCGGGAGACGCGGAACCGGGGATTGCTCGCGGTCGCGATGACGGTCATCAGGTAACGGTCCTCGGCGGCGGAGACCGCGCGGCCCCCCTTCATCCAGGGGTGCCCGGTGGGGACGAAGAGGACCTCCTCGAGGCCGAACTGGACGGCGGCCTCCTCGGCGGTCAGCAGGTGCCCGTAGTGGATGGGATCGAAGGTCCCACCCATCACCCCCAGCCGTCGCCCCACGGGTCCGATACTACGGGCGGCCGGCGCCGGCCTCCGGGAGGAAGTCGAACGCCCGGTCCCCGATGCGCACCTCGTCCCCGCGGACGGCGCCGGCCGCCGCGAGCTGCCGCTCGACGCCTTCCTTGGCCAGACGCCGCTGCAGGAGGGCGACGTCCGCCTCGTCCTCGAAGTCGGTGTCGGTGACCCAGCGCTCCACGCCGCGTCCGATGACCCGGAAGGCCGCCCCCTCCCGCCGCACGACGAACGTCGGGCGACCCGGCCGAAGGACCACGACCGGTTCGCGTTCCTCGGCCGCGCGCTCGGCGTCGGTCACCGCGACCTCGATCCCGCGGGCGAGATCCTCGATGCCCTCGCCGGTGACGCCCGAGACGCGGATCCCCGGGCTCGGGGCGACGACATCGGGGGCGAGGTCGGCCTTCGTCCACGCGACGAGCGTCGCCCGGTCGAGCAGGTCGGGATCGTAGGCGCGCAGTTCCGCTCGGACCGATGCGAGATCGGCAGCGGGATCGCCGGTCGAGAGGTCGACGACGAGGACGAGCGCGCGGCAGCGCGTGATGTGCCGGAGGAACCGGTGCCCGAGGCCGCGACCCTCCGAGGCCCCCTCGATGAGCCCCGGGATGTCCGCGAGGACGACGCGGCGTTCGCCCTCGCGGACGCCGAGGTTCGGGGAGAGCGTCGTGAACGGGTACGGTGCGATCTTCGGCCGCGCGCGGGTCAGCGCGGCGAGCAGCGTCGACTTCCCGGCGTTCGGCAGACCCACGAGGCCGACGTCGGCCACGGTGCGCAGTTCGACGCGGATCGTGCGCTCCTCCCCCGGTTCCCCCGCCTCGGCGGTCTTCGGCGCACGGTGGTTGCGCCCGCTGAGCGCCGCGTTGCCGCGGCCGCCGCGGCCGCCGCGCGCGACCACGGCCCGCGCACCCGCGCCGACGAGGTCGGCGAGCAGGCCGCCGTCGTCTTCGACGCGCGTCCCGTCGGGGACGGGGATCACGAGGTCCTCGCCGCGCGCGCCCGCGCGGTTGCTCCGGCCGCCCGGACCGCCCGGCGTGGCGCGCTGGTGGGGGTGGTCGCCGAGCCAGGACAGGTCGTGGAGGCCCTGCGACACCTCGAAGATCACGTCGCCGCCGTCACCACCGTCGCCGCCGTTGGGTCCGCCGCGCGGCTTGAAGGGCTCCGACAGCATCGACGAGGAGCCGTCGCCGCCGCGACCGCCCCGCACCGAGATCCGTACCTCATCGACGAACGACATGGCCCTAGGGTGCCAGACGGGGCGCCGGACCGGCATGATGGGGCCCATGCCGGAGACCACGGGCGTCTGGGAGGTCGAGCTCGCGCGACGCGACGTGCGTGAGCGCGCGGGCGACCTCCGCCTCGAGGCGGATGCGCTCGTGTTCCGCCCGGGCGACGGTGGCGCGGAGCGACGGATCGCGCTCGCGGCCATCGAGGGCGTGCGCCGCCTGTTCGGGTCGCCGGTGCTGATGGTGCGCCACGCCGCCGGAACGCAACGCCTGCGAACGGCCTACTACTTCGTCGAACCGCCGCCGCTGCGCCCGGGCGACGACGCGATCGCCCGACCGCTCTCGGGGTCCCAACGACGCCGCACGCGACGCGCGGGGGCGGTCCGGCTCGCGGAGGGGAACCGACGCATGCGCGAGGACCTGCGGTCGTGGGAACGCGCGGTGCGCGAGGCGATCGCCGGACGTTAGGCCGGGTCGATCGAGGCGATCTTGCGGCCGCGGGACTCCGAGAACCGGACGGTTCCGGCCCGCAGCGCGAAGAGGGTGTCGTCGCCGCCCCGGGACACGTTGGCCCCCGGGTGCACCTTGGTTCCGCGCTGGCGGACGATCACCGAGCCGGCGGGAACCGTCTGACCGCCGAACGCCTTCACGCCGAGCCGCTTCGACTCGGAGTCGCGCCCGTTTCGGGACGAACCGCCGCCCTTCTTGTGTGCCATGGCGGGGAGGCTACCAGAGGCCCTATTCGGCCGCCGCGACGGCCTTCGCGCCGAGCGAGATGTCGGTGATCTCGACGAGGGCGTAGCGCTGACGGTGCCCGGCGCGACGGGCGTAGCCCGTCTTGTTCCGGTACTTGAAGATGCGCACCTTGTCGCCCTTCGTCTCGCCCTGCAGCCTGCCCTTCACGGTCGCCTTCGCGAGGTCCTTGCCGACGTGGGTCGTGCCGGCGTCGTCCACGACGAGCAGCGGCGTGAACGTGACCGCGCCGTCGGACGACGCGAGCAGCTCGATCTCCACGACGTCGCCCGGGGCAACCCGGTACTGCTTCCCGCCGGTCCTGATCACCGCGTACATGGTTCCTCCCTGGGTCGTCACTTCACGTCGTAGGTCAGCAGGAGCCCCCGACCCTCGCAGGTCGGGCAGGTCTCCGAGAAGGCCTCCAGCAGTCCACCAGACACGCGCTTCCGCGTCACCTCGAGCAGGCCCAGGGGGCTGATGTCGAAGACCTGGGACCGGGTCTTGTCCTGGGCCAGGGCCTCGGCCACGGTCTCGACCACCTTGCGCTTGTTCTGCTCGAGGAGCATGTCGATGAAGTCGATGACGATCATGCCGCCGATGTCGCGCAGGCGCAGCTGTCGGGCGACCTCGCGGGCGGCCTCGAGGTTCGTGTTGACGACGGTCTCCTCGAGGTTCGTGGACCCGACCGACTTGCCGGTGTTCACGTCGATGACCGTGAGGGCCTCGGTGCGCTCGATGATGAGGTAGCCGCCCGACGGGAGCCAGACCTTGCGGTCGAGCGCCTTGTGGATCTGCTCGACCACGTGGTACTCCTCGAACGCCGACAGCTTGCCCTCGTGCAGCACCACCTTCTCGACGAGATCCGGCGCGATGTCGCGCAGGTAGCCCGTGACGAGCTCGTGGATGCGGCGCGAGTCGGTGGCGAGGACGCGGTACTCCTCGTCGGTGAACAGGTCGCGGACGACGCGCACCGTGAGTTCCGGTTCCTCGTAGAGCGTCGCGGGCGCCTTGGCCTTGCGGGAACGCTTCTCGATGTCCTCCCACGTCGCGACGAGCCGCTCGACGTCGTGTCGCAGGTCCTCCTCCTCCGCGCCCTCGGCGGCGGTGCGCACGATGAGGCCGTGGCCGTCCGGCTTGAGGTCCTTGAGGATGCCCTTGAGGCGCTTGCGTTCCCCCTCCGGCAGTCGGCGGCTGATGCCCGTGACGTTGGACTGCGGGGCGAGGACGAGGAACCGTCCCGGCAGCGAGACCTGGGCGGTGAGGCGCGCGCCCTTGCCGCCCATCGGATCCTTCGTCACCTGGACGAGGACCGACTGACCGGGCTTGAGCACCTGCTCGATGCGCTGCGACGGCCCTTCGAGGTCCTCGGCGGACCAGTTGACCTCGCCGGCGTAGAGGACGGCGTTGCGGCCACGGCCGACGTCGACGAAGGCGGCCTCCATGCCGGGCAGCACGTTCTGCACGCGCCCGAGGTAGACGTTACCGACCATCGACTTCGCGCCGGAGCGCGTGACGAAGTGTTGGACGAGTTCGGACCCCTCGAGGACGGCGATCTGGTCGCGCTCGCCGTGCTCGGTGATGACCATGACCTTGTCGGTGACGCGGGGGACGACGGGCAGCGGCTCGCGGCGACGGCGCACGGATCCGCCGGTGCGGGTGCGCGAGCGACGGCCGCGGGCGAGCCTCGTCGAGGTCGGTGCGGCGGCGGCCGGACGTGCTCCGTCGCCCTTGGGCTTGGACCGACGACGGCGCGAACGGGAACCCTTCGCGGTCTCGTCGGCGGCGGCCGGCTCCGTCGTCGGGGCCGCCTCGTCGTCCTCGTCCGACCCATCGTCGGTCGCCGGTGCGGCGGTGCCGTCGGCGCGCGGGCGGCTGCGGCCCCGGCCTCGACCACCGCGACGACGGCGCCGCCGCTTGGCGGGCGCACCGCCCTCGGAAGTCCCGGACGTCGCGTCCGTCTCGTCGGTGGTCTCGGTCGAGCGCTCGTCGCCCTCGGGCGCGTCGTCCTCGGAACCGTCCGCGCCGTCCTCGGAGCCGGCGGTCGTGGGGCGACCGGATCCGCCGCGGCCACGGCCACGGCCACGGCCGCCGCGGCGACGGCGACGTCGCTTCGCGGGCGCGCTCGCGCCGGACTCGGTGGTGGCGTCGGAGACGACCTCGGTCGTCGGTCGTTCGTCGTTGCCGCTTGCCTGCTGCAGGGTGTCCGACCGTTCCTCGGTCCCCTGCGGCGCCTCATCGCGCACGCTGGTCGTCCTGTTCCCGGCGGGCCACCGAGGACGCGGCCACGCGGGGACGTCCCCGGGGCCGGCGGGCCTGGGCCTCGCCGATCGGGCACCGCCGCGCGGCTGGGGCCCCGATGGCCCCGCGCTCGGCGGGCAAACCTGCGGAGAGGATAGCAGGGGACCCCGTCCCGGCCGCGCAGGCGCGGCCGGGACGGCCCCGCTCCGTGCCTAGGCCGTGCGGCGGTGGTGGATGCTGAGCAGCATCCCCACGGCCACGGCGTTCACGATCAGGGCCGTCCCGCCGTACGAGACGAAGGGCAGGGGGATCCCGGTGATGGGCATGATCCCGAGCGTCATCCCGATGTTCACGAACGCCTGCAGCATGAAGTAGGTCCCGATGCCGCCCGCGACATAGGTCCCGAAGGGGTCCTTGGCGAGCATCGCGATGCGGAACGCCCGGACCACCAGCGTCCCGAAGAGGAACACCAGGACGCCCGCCCCGAGGAACCCGAACTCCTCCCCCACGACGGTGAAGACGAAGTCGGTGTGCTGTTCCGGGACGAAGTCGAGGTTCGTCTGCGTCCCCTGGAGGTAGCCGAGCCCGAGGAGTCCGCCGGAGCCGATCGCGATCTCGGCCTGCTGTCGGTTGTACCCGGAGCGCAGCGGGTCGTTCTTCGGGTCGAGGAAGCTCGTGAGGCGGCTCACCTGGTACTCCCGGATCAGGCCGACCTGCAGCGCGCCGGCGAACAGGATCGCCGCCGCGACGACGAGGACGCCGAGGTGGCGCCCCTTGGCACCCGACACGACGAGGATGCCGGCGAGGATCGCCGCGAGCACGATCGAGGTCCCGAGGTCGGGCTGCAGGAACACGAGCGCGCCCGGGACCGCGGCGATGCCCACACCGCGGATCACGTCGCGGAGCGTCGGTTCCCGCCCCTTGAGTTCCGCGAACGTCGCGGCGAGCATCACGATCAGCGACATCTTCATGAGTTCCGACGGGGTGAACTGGTAGCCGAGCAGCTGGAACCATCGCTGTGATCCCTTCACGGTCGTCCCGAGCGGCGTCTGCACGAGGATCAGGAGCACGATCGAGACGCCGTAGAAGATCGGCGCGTACACCTTGAGGAACCGGTAGTCGACGTTGGCGATCACGAGGAGGACGAGGACGCCGCCGACCGCGAAGAGGATCTGGCGCGAGAGGTAGGTGCTCGGGTCGTACCCCAGGACCTCGAGCGTCCGCTGGGTGGCGGAGTAGATCGAGAGGAACCCGATCGCCACGAGCGACACGACGCTCGCGAGCAGGACCCGGTCGAGGTCCCGGATCCGCGCGAGGATCCCGACGCGATCGCGTCCGGCGACGACGTCCATCAGTCCGTCGCCCCCGAGGTCGCGAACTGCGTGAGGGGCAGGCCGTAGAGCGCCTCGATGATGCGGCGGGCGATCGGAGCCGCGGTCGTGGAGCCGTGGCCGCCCTGCTCGACGAGGGCGACGACGACGTAGCGCTCCTCGCCGCGGGCCGTCATCGCGGCGAACCACGAGAAGTCCTGCCGGTTGAAGACCTGCGCCGTGCCGGTCTTGCCGGAGACCCAGACGTCGTTCAGGGGGAACCCGCGGAACACCGCGGCGGCGGTCCCGTCACGCACCGTCGAGCCGAGGGCATCGCGCACGTAGGCCAGGTCGTCCACCGAGAACGCGAGCTTCCGGTTGCAGTGGGAACCGAGCGTGCGCACGGGTGTGCCGTCGGCGGTCTGCACCGCGCGCAGGAGCCGCGGCGCGCAGATGCGACCGCCGCGCATGAGTGCCGCGTAGGCCTGCGCCATCTGCATCGGCGTCACGAGCGTGTCGCCCTGCCCGATCGACATGTTCACGAAGTCGCCCGGAACCCAGTCGCCGAACGGGAAGTCCTTCGGGTAGCGGTCGTGGATCGACCGCTTCCAGAGGGCGTCGGGGATGCGACCGCCGTATTCACCGGGCAGATCGACCCCGGTCGGACGACCGAACCCGACCGAGGCGAGGTCGGTCTGGAGCGGTTCCTTGGGGGCGTCGTCGTCGTTGCCGGCGATGCCGTCGGCGCTCGGCGGCGGGTAGTAGATGCGCCAGTACTCGTAGCCGATCGGGTAGTAGATCGTGTCGCAGGACTGCGAGAGCGACCGCGCGAGCGACATCATCCCCTGGTCGACGGAGGTCCAGTTGCGGAACTGCCGGACGTCGTCGGGGACGTTCCACGACGGCGGACAGGCGTAGGACTCCGAGGTCCGGACGAGGTTCCGGCGGAGCGCCGAGAGCAGGATCCACGGCTTGAAGGTCGAGCCGGGCGGATACTGCCCCTGGATCGCGCGGTTCAGCAGCGGGTAGCCCGTCGAGGCGCCGAAGAGCTGCTCGTACTGCGTCTGCGTGAGCCCCGACGTGAACACCGATGGGTCGTAGGAGGGGTACGAGGCGATCGCACGCACCGATCCGGTGTTCGCGTCGAGCACGATGACCGCGCCCGCGTTCGCACGCAGGGTCCGCGACGTGTTCGGGTCGAAGACGCGTCGCGCCTGCTCGATCCCGAGCAGGAGGCTCTCCTCCGCCGTGGCCTGCAGGTCCGCGTCGATCGTGAGGGCCACGTCGTCGCCGGGCAGCGGCGCCTTGCGCCCGAACTGCCCGAGGTTGCGACCCGTCGAGTCGACCCGGTAGCTCACGTAGCCGTCCGTCCCGCGGAGATCGGCCTCGTAGACGGCCTCGATGCCGGAACGACCGATGACGTCGCCGGAGCGGTACGCGGCGTAGGCGGGGTCCTCCAGCTGCTCCGCGGAGATCTGCCCGAGGTAGCCGAGGACGTGGGCGGCGAGTTCGCCGTACGGATAGGTCCGCACGGGGATCTGCCGCACGTCGACGCCGGGCAGCTCGTCGCGGTGCTCGACGATCCAGAACGCGACGTCCTTCGGAACGTCGGAGGCCACCGGGACCGGTTGGTAGTAGTAGTACCGCTGGTCGTTCAGCCGTTCCCCGAGATCGCTCGCCGTCGTCCCGAGGACCCGTGAGAGTTCGAGCAGGACGCGTTCGCGGTCGTCGCCCAGCTGCTGCCGGTCCACGGTGATCTGCAGGCTCATCCGGTTGCCGACGAGCACGCGCCCCTTCACGTCGAGGATGCGGCCGCGCGGCGCGGGGATCGGCAGGAGCCGCAGCGCGTTCTGCCGCGCGGCCGCCCGCGCCTCGTCCACCGCGAGCACCTGCATGAAGTACAGGCGGGTCGCGAGGATCCCGAAGAGCGCGAGGGCGAGCGAGAGCAGGACGCGGACCCGGGCGTCGATGCGGTTGGGCGCCGACATCACCACCGCCTCGCGGTCGCGCGGGGCTTGGAACCGAGGATGCGGCGCACGAGCGGTGCGACGAGCGGCGTGAGGACCGCGCCGTAGACCCCGGAGAGGGCCGCGACGCGCAGCAGGTAGGCCGCGGAGACCTCGAACTGCCCGAGCAGCAGCTGCACGAAGCCGACGGTCAGGATCGCGAGGAACGTCCCGACGCCCACGATCGAGGCGGGGATGTAGGGGGACTCGCTCACGATGTACTGACGCAGGGTGCCGACGACCGCACCGACGAACGTGAGGACGAGGGCCGTCACGCCCACCGTCTGCGCGCCGAGGAGGTCCTGCCACATCCCGCCCGCGAACCCTGCGACCGCGCCGGCGTTCGGACCCTCCGCGAGGGCCACGAGGATCGTGACGAGCACGATGAGTTCGGGACGCGCGCCGAACAGACGAGCGTCCGCGAAGAGGGTGGACTGCAGGAGGAGCGCGGTCAGGAAGGCGACGAGGACGAGCGCGACACGGCGCATCAGGCGGTCTCCGTCGTGCCGGTGGAGAGCACGACGAGGACGACGTCGAGGGTGGAGAAGTCGACGGCCGGTCGGATCGTCACGTACGTCTCGAGGCCCGCGGGGTCGGGCTTCACGCGCGCGACCTGTCCGATGAGGATGCCCGCGGGGAACGCCGGTTCCCCGCCGACCACCTTGTAGCCCGCGGTGACGACGGTGTCGTCGGCGGTCACGACCGCCTGGGGGTCGAGGAACGACATGCGCAGGTCCCGGTCTCCCTGGCCGCTCACCACGCCCGTCGTCCCGGACGAGCCGAAGCGGCCGACCACGGCGGCGCGCGGGTCGAGGACCAGGCGCACCACCGACGCGTTCGGGGCGACCCGGACGACGCGGCCCACGAGGCCCGCGCTCGCGACCACCGGCATGCCGACCCGCACCCCCGACGAGGAACCGCGATCGATCTGGATCGTCCACTCGAGGTCCGAGATCCCGTTCGCGATGACCTGGGCCGCGAGCGTCGTCCCCTCGCCGCCGAGCTGGTCGCGGACCCCGAGGAGCGCCTCGAGCTCCGCGAGGCGGCGGGCGTCCGACGACGTCGTCGCGAGCTCGCGTTCGAGTTCCGCGACGCGGTCGCGCAGGGTGGCGTTGTCGCGGCGGATGCCGGGCAGGTGGATCAGAGTCCCCACGAAGCCGCCGACGGGACCCGTCACGCTCGACACGCCCTGCTGGAGCGGCGCGATCAGGGCGACGAGCGCGGAGGAGAGGAACGCGACCGGACCAGCATCCCCGGCGCGGTAGTCGATCGTGATCGTGACCAGCGAGGCGGCGAGGAGCGAGGCGACGAGGGTACGCGTCGTCCGGAGGCGGCCGACGGGACCGGCCATGCCGCTACCTGCGCGGCGAGGAGGTCACCAGCACGCGCTGCAGGACGTCGAACTCCTCGAGGCACCGGCCCGACCCGAGGGCGACGCTCCAGAGCGGGTCCTTCGCGACGTAGCAGTTGACGCCCGTCTCGTGGGTGAGGCGCGAGTCCAGCCCGCGGAGCTTCGCACCGCCGCCCGTCAGGCAGATGCCGTTGCGCATGATGTCGCCCGCCAGTTCCGCGGGGCAGTCGTCGAGCGTCTGTCGGATCGTGTCGATGATCGCGGAGACCGGTTCCTCGAGGGCCTCGCGCAGCTCGGCGTCGGAGATCTCGATCGTCTTCGGAAGACCGCTCGCGAGGTCGCGCCCGACGACCTGCGCGGCCATGCCGTCCTTCGTCGGGAACGCGGAGCCGATCGCGATCTTCACCTTCTCCGCCGTTCGCGCGCCGAGGGCGAGCGAGTACTCCTTGCGCGCGTAGTCCACGATCGCGGCATCCATCTTGTCGCCGCCGATGCGCAGCGAACTGGAACGCACCATGCCGCCGAGGGAGATGATCGCGACCTCGCTGGTGCCGCCGCCGATGTCCACGATCATGCTGCCGGTGGCCTCGTTGATGGGCAGATCGGCGCCGATCGCGGCGGCCATCGGTTCCTCGATGATGTAGGCGCGACGGGCACCGGCGGCGATGGCCGCCTCCTCGACGGCGCGCTGCTCCACGCCCGTGATGCCGCTCGGGACGCAGATGACGATGCGCGGCTTCGCGAGGAGGCTGCGACGGTGCACCTGTTGGATGAAGTAGCGGAGCATCTTCTCGGTGACGTCGAAGTCGGCGATGACGCCGTCCTTGAGCGGACGGATGGCCTGGATGTGCGAGGGCGTCCGGCCGATCATGAGCTTGGCCGCGTTGCCGACGGCGAGGACCACGTCGGTGTGGGTGTTGACCGCCACGACCGAGGGCTCCTCGAGGACGATCCCCTCGCCCCGCACGTAGACCAGCGTGTTGGCCGTGCCGAGGTCGACGGCCATGTCCTGGCCCAGCACCGAGAACAGGGTCTCGGAGAGGCCGCGGCGCTTCAGCGGGCGGTCGGCGGGGTCGGAGGGGTCCGCGAAGACGGAACCCAGCAGGCCACGCCCCCGAGCCGGACGGTCGGTGGCGTTGGGGGAATCCATGGGTGCCACGATTGTCCGGCAGGCACGGGGCGATGGCAACCCTCCGCGGGGAACATCGGCCGCGAGCGGGATAGGGTGCGGCGATGGGCGCGGCGGTCGTGTTCCCCGGGCAGGGGTCCCAGGTGGCCGGGATGGCCGATCCGTGGCTCGCGGACCCGGTCTCGGCACGCGCGATCGACGAGGTGAGCGCCGCCATCGGCCGGGACGTCGCGGCCGGTGCCCGCGACCCGGAGGCCCTGGCGACGACGGCCTTCGCGCAGCCGGCGCTCCTCGCCTGCGAGGTCGCCGCGTATCGCGTCCTGGAGGACGCGGGACTGCGACCGGCGGCGGCGGCGGGGCACTCCCTCGGCGAGTTCGCAGCGCTCGTCGCCGCAGGGGTGCTGACGCTCGCCGACGCTGCGCGCATCGTCGCGGTGCGCGGGACGGCGATGCAGGCGGCCGCCGACGCGCGCCCCGGCGGGATGTCGGCGCTGCTCGGCGTGGGCGCCGCCGACGCCGCGGCGCTCTGCGACGCGGTGCGGGGCGACGGCATCCTGCTCGTCGCCAACGAGAACTCCCCGCAGCAGGTGGTCGCCTCCGGTTCGCTCGGGGCGCTCGAGCGGCTCGAGACCGCGTGCGCGGAGCGGAAGATCCGCGCCGTGCGCCTCGCCGTCGCCGGCGCGTTCCACTCCCCCCTCATGGAACCGGCGATCGCGCCGCTGCGCGACGCGATCGCCGCGGCGCCCTTCGCCTCGCCGCGGGTCCCCGTCGCCTCCAACGTCACCGGCTCGCTCGTGGGCGACCCCGACGAGATCCGCGATCTCCTCGGTCGCCACGTCGTCTCCGCCGTGCGCTGGGAGACCTGCGTCGCGTCGCTGCTGGCCACGGGGGTCGACCGCCTCGTGGAGGCCGGCCCCGGGGACGTCCTCACGAAGCTCGCGAAGCGCGTGGCCCCGGGCGTGCCCGCGCTCGCCGTCGGGGACCCGGCGGCCGCACGAGCCGCGCTCGCGACCTGAGCCCCCGCCGGGGCAGGGCGATATCCTTCGCGCCCCTGGCGCGGAACCGGCCCTCGTGAGCATGCGCTTCGCCTCGATCGCGGGCGTCGGCTCCGCCCTCCCCACCCGGGTCGTCCCCAACGCGGAGTTCGCGACCTTCCTCGACACGAGCGACGAGTGGATCCGGGAGCGCACCGGGATCCGCGAGCGCCGCTTCGCCGCCGAGGGCGAGGCGACGTCGGACCTCGCGACGGCGGCGGCGCGCGCGGCGCTCGCGAGCGCCGGCGTCGAGGTGGACCAGGTGGACCTCATCCTCGTCGCGACCTGCACGCCCGACACGCCCCTGCCCGCCACCGCGGTCTGGGTGCAGCGCAAGCTCGGCGCACGCTGCCCCGCCTTCGACCTCAACTCGGCCTGCGCGGGGTTCTCCTACGGCCTGGCGACCGGTTCCGCCTTCGTGCGCACCGGGCAGTCGGAGACCGTGCTCGTCATCGGCGCGGAGGTCCTCTCCCGGGTCGTGAACATGGAGGACCGCGGCACGTGCATCCTCTTCGGGGACGGCGCCGGCGCCGTGGTCCTGCGACCGTCGACCGACCCCGGCATCATCGGGTCGGTGCTCGGTGCCGATGGCCACGCCGCGGAACTCCTCATCATCCCGACGGGCGGCACGGCGCGGCCCGCGACGGCCGAGCGCATCGCCGCGCACGAGAACACGATCGCGATGCCGAACGGACGCGACGTGTTCAAGCGGGCCGTCACGGAGATGGCCGCGGCGTGCCGTGAACTCCTCGACGAACACGGCGTCGGACCCGCCGACGTCGACGTCCTCGTCCCGCACCAGGCCAACCAGCGCATCATGGTCGCCGTCGCGGAGCGGCTCGGGATCCCCGAGGAGCGCTCGGTCCTCGACGTCGAGGAGGTCGGCAACACCTCGGCCGCCTCGGTGCCGATCGCGCTCGACCGTGCGGTGCGTGCGGGGCGCGTCCACGAGGGGAACCTCGTCCTCGTGACGTCGTTCGGCGCCGGCCTCTCCTGGGGCGCGAACCTCGTGCGGTGGGGGCGGGTGGGGGCGTGAAGGTCGCCGTCGTCACCGGCGCATCGCGCGGGATCGGCCGGGCCTCCGCGCTCGCCCTCGGTGCCGCGGGCTGGAAGGTCGCGCTCGGGTACCGGACCGACGAGGCCGAGGCGCGCGCGGCGCTCGGCGCGATCGAGGCGAGCGGCGGTTCCGGGATCGCGGTTCGGCTGGACCTGCTCGACGAGACCTCGATCGCGGAGGCGTTCCGCATCGCTGGCGAGGAACTGGGCCCCGTGACCGGCCTCGTCAACAACGCGGGGTACTCGAAGGACGGCCTCATCCTCCGGTACGCGAGCGACAGCTACGACCTCACGATGGACACCAACGTCCGCGGCGCATTCCTCTGCGCGCAGGCGGCCCTCCGCACGATGCTCCGGGCGCGCTGGGGACGCATCGTGAACGTCTCATCGGCGATCGCGATCCGCGCCAACGCCGGCCAGAGCGCGTACGCGACGTCGAAGACCGCGCTCCTCGGCCTCACGCGGGCGCTGGCCCGCGAGGTGGGCGCGCGCGGCATCACCGTCAACGCCGTGTGCCCGGGGCTCGTCGAGACGGAGATGACCTCCCACCTGGACGAGGACGCGCGTCGGTTCTACATCGACCAGACGCCCGTCGGGCGCACCGCCACGCTGGAGGAGGTCGCGGCCGCGGTCGTGTTCCTCATGTCGGACGCGGCCTCCTACGTGAACGGCGTCACCCTCCCCGTGGACGGGGGGCTGACGGCGTAAGGTCAGGGCCCCGGCCGGACGGTCGGCGACCCGAAGCACGAGGCACCACCCGTACGGATGACAGGGACGACAAGGAGGACGGACATGGACAGGGCTTCCATCGAGGCTCGCGTGAAGGAACTGCTCGCGGAACAGCTCGCGGTCGACGCGGCGAAGGTCACCTCGGAGGCGCGCTTCGCCGAGGACCTGAACGCCGACTCGCTCGACCTCGTCGAGGCGGTGCTCGCCCTCGAGGAGGAGTGGAGCATCGAGATCCCCGAGGAGGAGATGGAGGGCGTCAAGACCGTCGGCCAGGCCGTCGACCTCGTGATGGGCAAGCTCGGAGCCAAGTAGCCGCATGACGCACCGGGTCGTCATCACCGGCATCGGACCGGTCACGCCGATCGGCATCGGCGTGGACGACTTCTGGGCCGGCGCGACGAGCGGCCGTAACGGGATCGGCCCCATCACCCGCTTCGACGCGTCGGACCTGCCCGTGCGCATCTCCGGTGAGGTGCACGGCTTCGATCCGAACGACTGGCTCGACCCCAAGGAGGTCCGGCGCACCGATCGCTTCGTGCAGCTCGCGATGGCCGCGGCCAAGCTCGCGTGGGCCGATGCGGGGGAACCGTCCGTCGAACCCGAACGCGGGGCGATCCTGGTGGGCACCGGGATCGGCGGCATCGAGACGCTCATCGAGAACCATCGGACGATGCTCGAGCGTGGCCCGGGTCGCGTGAGCCCGTTCATGGTCCCGGGACTGATGGCCAACGGCCCGGGCGGCCACATCGCGATGTGGCTCAAGCTCACCGGCCCCAACTTCGCGACCGTCTCCGCATGCGCGTCGGGGGCGCACGCGGTCGGCGAGGCCTTCCGCATGGTCCGCGACGGACGCGTCGACCTCGCGATCGCGGGCGGCTCGGAGGCGGCGACGCTCCCGATCTGCATCGCGGCCTTCGCCCAGATGGGGGCCCTCACGAAGGAACCCGACCCCGAGCGCGCGTGCCGACCGTTCGACGCAGGTCGCAGCGGCTTCGTGATGGCCGAGGGCGCCTGCGTCCTCGTGCTGGAGACCGAGGAGCGCGCGCGGGCGCGCGGAGCGAGCATCTACGCCGAGATCGCCGGGTACGGCGCGTCGGACGACGCGTATCACATCACCGCCCCCGACCCCGCGGGGTCCGGCGCGGCGCTCGCGATCCGCGCGGCGCTGGCCGATGCGGGGGAACCGGCGTCGGCCGTGGACTACGTCAACGCCCACGGCACGTCCACGCCGCTCAACGACGCGGGTGAGACCGCGGCCCTGAAGACGGCGCTCGGCGACGCGGCGCGGACGGTCGCGATCTCATCGACCAAGTCGATGACCGGCCACCTGCTCGGCGCGGCGGGCGCGGTGGAGGCGGCCGTCTCCGCCCTGGCGATCCGGGAAGGCCTCCTGCCGCCGACGATCCACTACGAGACGCCGGACCCGGAGTGCGACCTCGACTACGTCCCGAACGTGGCGCGCCGGAAGGACGTCCGGCTTGCCCTCTCGAACTCCTTCGGCTTCGGCGGCCAGAACGCCGTGCTGGCGCTGCGCAGGGTCTAGCCGAAGAACAGCGCGAGCTCGCGCTCTGCCGACGCCGGCGAATCGCTCCCGTGCACGATGTTCTCCGTGATCACGGTCGCGAGGTCCCCGCGGATCGTGCCGGGCGGCGCCGTCGTCGGATTCGTCGGTCCCATGAGGGTGCGCAGCGCCGTGATGGCCTCCTCGCCCTCGACACGGGCGATGACGACCGGCCCGGACGTGATGAAGGCCACGAGCTCGCCGAAGAAGGGCTTGTCCTTGTGTTCGCCGTAGTGGCGCTCGGCGAGGGCGCGGTCGATCGTGATCATGCGGACATCCGCGACGCGCAACCCCTTGCGCTCGACGCGGCGGAGGACCTCCCCGGTCAGGCCGCGGCGCACGCCGTCCGGCTTCACGATCAGCAGCGTGGCTTCGACGGTCACGGGGCTCCCTCCAGCGCCCGGCGGGCGTCGGCCACAGTATAGAGAGACCCCGTCACGAGGATGCAGTCGGCGTCGGGAGACCGGCTCCCTCGAGGATCGCCGCCATGTCCGCGGCGTCGCGCGATCGCGGGTTCCCGTTGGCCGTCGCGTACGCGCGGTCCACGAGCGGTGCGAGCGGCGCGACGACGCCCGCGGTGTCCTTGTCGGCGAAGGCCGCGATCACGAGGTGGAGGCGTTCCCAGGTGAACGTCGCCGGCAGCGCCTCGGCGAGCGCGACAGCGGCCGCCGGGTTGTGCGCGCCGTCGAGGACGACGAGCGGACGACGCCCGACCACCTCGAGGCGACCCGGCGACGTCGCGGTCGCGAGCGCCTCGCGGAGCGCGTCCTCGTCGAGGCCGCGGCCGAGGATCGCCTCGACCGCGACGATCGCCGCAGCGGCGTTGGCGCCCGCGAAGGAACCGAAGAGGGAGAGCAGCACGTCCTCGTAGGTGCCATGCAGGCCGCGGACCGTGATCGACTGGCCGCCGACGGCCGCGACGGCGCGCTGGAGCGCCCAGTCCTGACCTTCGAGGCGGAGCGTCGCGCCGACCGCGGCGCAGCGACCCTCGATCACGGCGAGGGCGGAGGGGACCTGCTCGCGCACGACGGCGACCTTGCCCGGCTTGATGATCCCCGACTTCTCCCCCGCGATGGCGGCCTCGGTGGCCCCGAGTTCCGGGTGATCGATGCCGATCGGGCACAGGACCGCGACGTCGCCCGCGACGAGGTTCGTCGCGTCCCACGTCCCGCCCATCCCGACCTCGACGACGGCGAGGTCGACCGGACGGTCCGCGAACCAGACGAGGCCGAGCGTCGTGAGCGCCTCGAAGTAGGTCACCTGACCGACGCGCTGATCCACCGTGGTGAGGAACGGGAGCAGGTACTCGTAGGCATCCGCGAACGCGCGCTCGCCGATCGGCTCCCCGCAGACCGCCATGCGCTCGGTCACGGACAGCAGGTGCGGCGAGGTGTAGAGCCCGGTGGTGAGCCCGTGGGCGCAGGCGATCGCCGCGGCCAGCCGCGCGGTCGTGGTCTTGCCGTTGGTCCCCGTGACGTGGATCGTCGGGTAGGTGCGCTGCGGCTCGTCGAGCAGGTCGAAGAGCGCACGCATGCGGTCGAGATCCGGTTTCGGGGAACCCTCCGGCTGCCGGCCGTCGAGGTCCGCGAGGGCCTCGTCGAGGCGCACGGTCAGTCCTCGGGAGCGAGCTCGACGACGACGCCGGGCTCGCCGTCGGCGGTCGCGAGCGTCTCGATCGCGCCGGCGCCGACGAGGTCGCGCTCGACCTGTCGGAGCGCGCCGAGGCGCGCGGCGTCGCCGCGCACCTCGGCGCGCCGCACGGGCGCGCGGAGCGAACGCTTGGCGAGCGCCTTCTCGCGGCGGACCGCCGTGAGCACCTCGGCAGCGCCGGCGTAGACGAGCGGATCGCCATCGGCGGCGACCTCGTCCTCCGCGGGCCACGGCTGCCGGTGGACCGACCCCTCGCGCCACCAGGACCAGACCTCCTCCGTCACGTACGGCAGGAAGGGCGCGAACAGACGCAGCAGCACGACGAGCGCGGTGCGCAGGGCCGTGACGGCGGAGGTCGCCGCGGCGTCGCCGTCGTTGCCGTAGGCGCGGTTCTTCACGAGTTCCACGTAGTCGTCCGTGAAGCCCCAGAAGAAGCGCTCGACGGCGTCGAGGGCACGCGCGTGGTCGTACGCCTCGAGGGCCTCGGTCGCCTCGCGGACGACCCCGCGGAGGGTGGCGAGCATGGCCCGATCGATCGGTTCCGTGACCTCGCCCGCCGGCGCGTCGAAGCCGAGGGCGAACCGGGAGGCGTTCAGGATCTTGATCGCGAGGCGGCGGCCGACCTTGATCTGCGCCTCCTCGAAGGCCGTGTCGATGCCCAGGCGCGCGCTCGCCGCCCAGTAGCGGACCGCGTCCGCGCCGTGCTGCTCGATCACGGGCATCGGCGTGATCACGTTGCCCTTGGACTTGGACATCTTCTTGCGATCGGGGTCGAGCACCCATCCGCTGATCGCGGCGTTGCGCCACGGGAGCGTGCCGTGCGCCAGTTCCGACTTGAGCACCGTGTAGAAGAGCCAGGTGCGGATGATGTCGTGGCCCTGCGGGCGGAGGTCCATCGGGAACACGCGCGCGAAGAGATCCGGATCGTCCTCCCAGCGCGCGGCGATCTCGGGCGAGACCGAGGAGGTGGCCCACGTGTCCATGACGTCGGGGTCGCCGATGAACCCGCCGGGGACCCCGCGCCGGTCGGCCGTGTAGCCGTCCGGGACGTCCGTGGCCGGGTCGACCGGCAGGCGGTCCTCCGACGCGACGATCGGGCGGTCGTGGCTCGGTTCCCCGCGGTCGTCGAGCGGATACCAGACCGGGAACGGCACGCCGAAGAAGCGCTGCCGGCTGATGCACCAGTCGCCGTTCAACCCCTCCACCCACGACTCGTAGCGCGAGCGCATGTGCTCGGGGTGCCAGCGGAGCTCTCGGCCGCGCGCCACGAGGCGCTCGCGGTGGGCGATCGTGCGCACGAACCACTGGCGGCTGGAGATGACCTCCAGCGGCCGGTCGCCGCGCTCGTAGAACTTGACGACGTGGCGCACGACGGACGGCTCGCCGAGGAGGTCGCCGGAGATCGCGAGGAGCTCCGCGATGCGTGCGCGGGCCTTCTTCGCGGTGAGCCCCGCGAGCTCCCCGTGGGCGGAGCGCGCGCCGTCGACGTCGCGGGACTCCCAGCCCGGTTCGCCCCAGCGCGGCGGGAGGATCGTGCCGTCGCGGCCGACGACCACGCGGGTCGGCAGTCGGAGTTCCCGCCACCAGGTCACGTCGGTCACGTCGCCGAACGTGCAGATCATCGCGATGCCGGTCCCCTTCTCCGGGTCGGCGAGCGGATGGGCGACGACGGGGACGGGAACGCGGAACAGGGGCGTCAGGACGGTGGAGCCGACGAGGTCCCCGGCCCGCGCGTCGTCGGGGTTGATGACGAGGGCCACGCAGGCGGGCAGGAGCTCGGGGCGCGACGTCTCGATCTCGACCGTGCCGCCGCCCTCGCGCTCGAACCGGACGCGGTGGTAGCGACCCTCCGTCTCGCGGTCCTCGATCTCCGCCTGCGCGACCGCGGTGCGGAAGTCGACGTCCCACATCGTCGGCGCCTCGACCGAGTAGGCCTCGCCGCGCGCGAGCATGCGCAGGAACGCGCGCTGGGAGGTCCGACGGGAGGCCGCGTCGATCGTCGTGTACGAGATCGTCCAGTCCACCGAGAGGCCGAGCCTGCGGAACAGCGCTTCGAACGCCTTCTCGTCCTCGGCGGTGAGGCGCTCGCAGAGTTCGATGAAGTTCGGGCGCGAGACGGCGACCGGCTGCTCGGGCGTCCCGAGCGACGCGGTGTCGAGGTCCGGGACGTACGGGAGCGACGGATCGCAGCGCGCGCCGAAGAAGTTCTGGACGCGGCGCTCGGTGGGGAGCCCGTTGTCGTCCCAGCCCATCGGGTAGAAGACCGTGCGACCACGCATGCGCTGGTAGCGCGCCACGAGGTCGGTGTGCGTGTAGGACATCACGTGACCCGCGTGGAGGTAGCCGGACGCCGTGGGGGGCGGCGTGTCGATCGCGTAGACGTCCTCGCGCGGACGGGTGCGGTCGAAGCGGTAGGTCCCGTCGCGCTCCCAGCGCTCGTCCCAGACCGCCTCGAGCCCGTCGAGGGACGGCTTCTCGGGGACCGGCATACGCGCGGAGTCTAGCGAGGGACGGGCTGGCCGGCGGGGCGAAGCGTCAGGCCGACTTCTCCGTGCGCTGGCGCTTGGTGGGCTTCACCGGCACGAGCGTCGGGTTGACCTTCTTGGCCACCACCTCGGCGTCGATCACGCAACGGTTCACGTCCTTGCGCGACGGCAGCTCGTACATCGTGTTGAGGAGGACCTCCTCGAGGATCGCGCGGAGCCCGCGTGCGCCCGTGCCGCGGAGGATCGCTTGGTCGGCGACCGCCTCGAGGGCGTCGGGCGTGAACTCGAGGTCCACGCCGTCGAACTCGAAGAACCGGCGGTACTGGCGCACGAGCGCGTTCTTGGGCTTCGTGAGGATGTCGACGAGGGCGAGCTTGTCGAGGTTGTGGACGTTCGTGATGACCGGCAGCCGCCCGACGAACTCGGGGATCAGACCGAACTTGAGCAGGTCCTCCGGCAGCGTCTGCTCGAGGATCGCGCCCACGGGCTTCTCCCCGACCCGACGCACGTCCGCGCCGAACCCGACCCCGCGGGTCCCGGTGCGCGACTCGATCAGCTTCTCGAGGCCGGCGAACGCACCGCCGCAGATGAAGAGGATGTTCGTCGTGTCGATCTGGATGAACTCCTGGTGGGGGTGCTTGCGCCCGCCCTGCGGCGGCACCGACGCGGTCGTCCCCTCGAGGATCTTGAGGAGCGCCTGCTGCACACCCTCACCGGACACGTCGCGCGTGATCGACGGGTTCTCGCTCTTGCGGGCGATCTTGTCGATCTCGTCGATGTAGATGATGCCCGTCTCGGCCTTCTTGACGTCGTAGTCGGCAGCCTGGATCAGCTTGAGCAGGATGTTCTCGACGTCCTCACCGACGTAGCCCGCCTCGGTGAGCGCCGTGGCGTCCGCGATCGCGAAGGGGACGTTGAGCATCCGCGCGAGCGTCTGCGCGAGGAGCGTCTTGCCGCAGCCGGTCGGGCCGAGGATCAGGATGTTGGACTTCTGGAGCTCGACGTCGCCGTCCTTCGCGCCGACCTGGATGCGCTTGTAGTGGTTGTAGACGGCGACCGAGAGGACCTTCTTCGCGTGCTCCTGGCCGACGACGTACTCGTCGAGGAACGCGTAGATCTCCTGCGGCTTCGGGAGTTCGTCGAGCTTGAGCTCCGCGTTCTCGGCGAGCTCCTCCTCGATGATCTCGTTGCAGAGGTCGATGCACTCGTCGCAGATGTAGACGCCGGGGCCGGCGATGAGCTTCTTGACCTGCTTCTGGCTCTTCCCGCAGAACGAGCACTTGAGGAGATCCGAGTCCCCGATGCGCGTCATCCGCGTCCCCTGTCGTCCGTGGCCGGTCGTCCCGGGCCGAGACCCGCGATGCTACTTCCCGCCGGCGGCCGCGGCCGTCAAGCCGGGGCGGAGTTTCCGGCTCGAGATGACCTCGTCCACGATGCCGTAGGCCACGGCCTCCTCGGACGAGAGGATGTAGTCGCGGTCGGTGTCGGCCTTGACCTTGGCCACGGTCTGCCCGGTGTGCTCGGCGATGATCTCCTCGAGGAGGCTGCGGTAGCGCAGGATCTCCTTGGCCTGGATCTCGATGTCCACGGCCTGCCCCTGGGCGCCGCCGTGGGGCTGGTGCAGGAGGACGCGCGAGTGCGGGAGCGCGTAGCGCTTGCCCTTCGTGCCGGCGAGCAGGATCACCGCGGCGGCGGACGCGGCCTGCCCCATCACGGTCGTCGACACGTCGCACTTGACGTACTGCATCGTGTCGTAGATCGCGAAGAGGGCGGTGATGTCCCCGCCCGGGGAGTTGATGTAGAGGTTGATGTCCTTGTCGGGGTCCTCGCTCTCGAGGTGCAGGAGCTGGGCCATGATGAGGTTGCCGACGTTGTCGTCGATCGGCGTGCCGAGGAACACGATGCGCTCCTTGAGCAGCCGCGAGTAGATGTCGAACGCGCGCTCGCCGCGGCTCGTCTGCTCGACGACCGTCGGGACCAGGTAGTTGCGGAGATCGCTCATGACGCTCCTTCCGATCGGGACTCCCCCGCGGGAGCGGCACCACCGGAGGCAACCTCGGGGGTGACGGCCGCGTGCTCGACGAGGATGTCGAGCGCCTTGGACCTGATGATATCACCGGCCAACGCCACGATCTGACCGCTGCGGTCGAGCGAGGTCGCGACCTCCTTGGGGTCGCGACCGAGCGAGGCCGCGATGGACGCGACCTCTCGGCCGAGCTCCTCCGGCGTCACCTCGATGTCCTCGGTGCGGGCGACCGCCTCGAGGGCGAGGTCCTGGGTGATCGCGCGGATCGCGTGCGCGCGGGCGTCCTCGCGGAACCGGGCTTCGTCGAAGCCCTGCGCCGCGAGCGCCTGCTCGAGCGTGAGGCCGGCGCGGAGGGCGTTCTCGCGCGCGTGCGCGACGCGGTGCTCGGTCTCGTCGGCGACGAGGCTCTCCGGCAGGTCCACGGTCACCTTCTCGACCATCGCGGCGAGCACGCGGTCCCGCACGATCGCGTCGGCGGCGCGGTCACGGCTCTCGACGAGCTGCCCGCGCAGCGCCTCGCGCAGCGCCGTCAGCGTGTCGAACTCCGACGAGAGCTTCGCCAGTTCGTCGTCGAGCGGCGGCAACTTCTTGGCCTTGACGTCCTTGACCAGGACGGTGAACTCGACGTCGGTCCCGGCTCGCTCCCCCGCGCGCTCGTCGAGGCGCGACGTGAAGCGGAGGATGTCGCCGGCGCGCTTGCCGCGCAGCTCCGTGTCGAACTCGGTCACGAAGGAACCCGACCCGACCTCGTAGAGCGCGTCGGGACGGGTGAGATCGGCGACCTCCTCGCCGCCCGCCATCGCGCGGATGTCCACGACCGCGTAGTCGCCGTCGGCGAGCGGACGCTCGACGGTCTCGAGTTCGGCGAACCGGTCGCGCAGGCGCTCGAGCGCCGCGTCGACGTCGGTCTCGGCGACCGCGGCGGTCGGTCGCTCGACCGCGAGCCCGCGGTACTCCTCCTGCGTGAAGGTCAGGCGCGGGCGCACCTCGACCTCGGCGGTGAACCGCAGCGGCGACGCGATGTCCACCGCGTCGAGGGAGATGTCGGGGTCGCCGATCGGCGCGAGGTCGTGCTCGCGCAGCGCGTCGCGGTAGTAGGCGGGGATCGTGATCTCGATGAACTCCTCGAGGACGGCGTCGCGGCCGATCTGGGCGTCGATCACCTTGCGGGGCGCCTTCCCGGTGCGGAACCCGGGGATGCGCACCTGCTCGGCGATGCGCCGGTAGGCCCGGTCGAGGTCCTTCCCGAACTCGTCGGGTGCGACCTCGATCGTCAGCTTGACCCGGTGGGCGCCGGCGGACTCGAGGGTGGTCTGCACGGCGAGGAGGGTATCGGAAACCGCCGACGCCTCAGGGGCGGCGCGCGCCGCCCCGCGGGCGGCGCGCGGCCGCCGCCGCGTCCGCGAGGGTGTCGCTTCGCCGGCGGTAGTTCCGCAGGGCGAAGCGGTCGCAGGTGGTCTCCGCCGAGGTGCCCCGGCCCGTGCGCGCGTAGAGGTAGCAGTGCATGAACTCGTGCAGGTAGAGGAACCGCACCACCTGCCGCGGGGTCGAGAAGGTGACGCCCTCGGACACCGGGATGAAGCGCAGTTTCGACCCGGGCCGACGCACCGCGCCGACCGGCACGACCTCGCCGAAGGGAAGGAACGGCTCCGGGATCTGCAGCGTGATCCGGCGCTCGTCGAGCTCCGTGAGGGCCGAGAGGTGCGGCGCGATGCGGTAGCGCAGGGGCTTCACGATGACCTCGTAGCCGTCCACGGGCGGGAGCCCCGCGAGCATGCGGCGCACCTGCGACTCGGAGAGGTCGGGGTGGCGGGAGACCACGCGCATGGCCCGACGGTACCGCCGTCGGGGCGGGCGGATTCGAACCGCCGGCTTCCTGCTCCCAAAGCAGGCGCGCTACCTGGCTGCGCTACGCCCCGTCGCCCGATGGTAGCCCGGCGGGCGGCGCACGCACGGCTGGCGCGCCGGGACCGGGTGCTACCCTGCCGCCGGAGCCGCGGGCGTAGCTCAATGGCAGAGTTCCAGCCTTCCAAGCTGGCTATGCGGGTTCGATTCCCGTCGCCCGCTCCGAGGAACCGACCCGGTCAGAGCCGGAAGTCGAGGTCGGCCGACACGTCGGCCACGTCCATCTGCGCCTTCTGCAGGCGCCCGCTGTAGTCCCAGTTCATCGCCTGCCAGCGGGTGAACTGATCGAGGACCCACACCCCCGACTGGCGCGACCCGTTGCCGCTGCGGCCGTTCCCGCCGAAGGGCAGATGCGCCTCCGCGCCGGACGTCGAGTTGTTGATGGACACCATCCCGGCCGAGATCCGCTCGCGGAAGCGGAACACGGCGGTGGGGTTGCGCGTGTAGATCGCCGCCGAGAGGCCGTACCCGTGGCCGTTGGCGAGCGCGATCGCCTCCTCGAGGTCCGCGAACCGCGCGACGCCGACGATCGGCCCGAACGTCTCCTGCTTCGCGAGGTCGTCGTCGGGCCGGACGCCCGCGACGATCGTCGGGTGCGCGAAGAACCCCCGATCGGGATCGCCGACGAAGCCACGACGCGGGTTGGCCGCGGTGATGCGGCCGGTCCCCTTCGACCCGGCGACCGCGTGGTGGGGCTGCACCCAGTCGAGCCAGCCCTCGAAGCGCTCGAGGAACCGCTCGCTGATCATCGGCCCGTAGAGCACGTCCCGCGTCGGATCGCCGATCGCCGCTCCTTCGACCGCCGCGGTGAAGCGCGCGAGGAACTCGTCGTACACCGACGCGTGGACGATCGCGGTCCCGAGCGAGGTGCAGCGCTGGCCGGCGGTCCCGAACCCGGAGAAGAGCGCGCCCTCGACCGCGAGATCGAGTTCGGCGTCGGGCATCACGACGAGCGGGTTCTTGCCGCCGAGCTCCAGGCAGGGCGTCTGCAGGTGGCGCCCGCAGAGTTCCCCGATGCGACGACCCACCTCCGTGGAACCCGTGAAGCCGACCTTGTCCACGAGGCCCTCGGCGAGCGCGCGCTCGAGGCCCGCCGAGGTCTGCGGTCCGTCGGTGAGGACCGTCGAGAAGACGCCGGTGGGCACGCCCGCGTGCAGCAGCAGACGGGTGAACGCCTCGGCGGTCGCGGGCGCGTACTCGGCGGGCTTCCAGACGATCGCGTCGCCGCACACGAGCGCCGGCACGATGTACCAGGACGGGACCGCGACCGGGAAGTTCCCCGCGGTCACGATCGCGGCGACGCCCACCGGCACGCGGAACGTGAACAGTTGCTTGTCGGGCAGTTCCGACGGGACCGTCATGCCGTAGAGGCGACGGCCCTCCGAGAGGAAGAAGTTGCAGGTGTCGACGACCTCCTGCACCTCGCCGCGCGCCTCGCGGATCGGCTTGCCGATCTCCCGCGTGATGATGGCGGCCAGCGCCTCGGCGTTGGCCTCGACGAGACGGCCGAACTGCTGCACGACGCGGCCGCGGATCGGCGCGGGCACCCGGCCCCACGCGACCTGCGCCTCACGGGCGACGCGCGCGGCCTCGACGAACGTCGTCGCATCGCCGAGGCGGACCTCCACGCGGCCACCGGCCGAACAGCTGCACGACGCGGCCGGGGGGCGCGGGGTGCAGCAGTTCGGCCGGGGGGCGGCGCCCCGGGGGGGGGCGCGGGGGCCGTGCCGGGCG